>DAOVLG010000531.1 GCA_030631385.1 Candidatus Coatesiibacteriota bacterium
ACTCACACCAACCATCTCCTTGGCTGAATACTAAAGACCTGCGGTAAAAATGCGTAAAAAATGTGTAAAAAAGCGTACACTGGCTCATAGGTGAATTATACCCTACCTGCACTGACTTAGTCAAGCCGGAGCAGTGTTTTTTGACGAGGAGATAGGGGCGCTGTGATGAGAGCCGGTATCAATTGGCTGCCGGGAGCCTGAATCGGAGGAAACATGAAGTAATCCTAGGTTCTCTTTGGCGCCGCGGGCGCTCTGGGTGAGGGGGTCACCCACGGGTGCGCCTACGGCGGCGAATGCTCCGCCCCGGGGGGTGTGTGCCGAGGACGGAGTAGATTTGTCCAGGTAAACAGAGGATTGGGTGGACGACCCCATGTTTGTAGCACCGGCTGGGAGGCGGCTCGGTTGCCTGGACCGGACGGTGGGTATATAATCATCTCTGTAAGTTGAAACCCTCACCCATGGAGGGACTGATTTTGAAGAACACGGCTCCGCTTTTTTTCGTCTTTGCGATGGTTTTCCTGCTCGCCGGCTGTGAGGTGAGCGAGTTTGGAAAGCCGCCACGGCTTCTTCTGTACGAGGTGACCGGTCTGTCGGGTGACCTCCTCGACGTGTGGTTCAGCGGAAATGAGGGTTGGTCGGTCGGTCCCGTCGGTGAGGAGGGGATCCAGTCCTCGGTGCTCTACTCCGACGGCGGTGATTGGCAGCTCGTCGAGGGGCCGGAGGGGGACTTGCAGGCGGTGCTTGGGGATGGTGACGGCGGCTGCTTCGCCGTGGGCCGGGAGGGGCTGATGGCCCGGTACGATGGGACCGAGTGGACGCGATATCCCAACCTGACCTACGAGGACCTGGTCGCCATGGACGGCACTTGGGAGGATTACTGGGTGGTGGGGCGCAACGGCGTTCTTCTCCACTACTCAGGGGGGGAATGGGAGCTGGAGTCGGTCGGGGATTACGGCTTTACCGACGTGGTGGCGACCGTGGGAGGGGCCGTTGCGGTGACCGCCGACGGGTCCGTGGTGTTCCGGGACGGTGGGGGGGTAAACGTTTACGACCTGGGTGTGGACGGCTCGCTGAACGGGATCGCCTGCACGGGTGAAGATGGTTATCTAATCGTGGGTGACGGGGGGTTGATCCTCCTGGGTGACGAGGGCGACTGGACGACCTTGAGCAGCCCGACGAACGAGAGCCTGAAGGAGGTCAGCGCCATCTCGGCGGAGAA
>DAOVLG010000037.1 GCA_030631385.1 Candidatus Coatesiibacteriota bacterium
GATGCCGCACTCGTAACCCTCGGTCACCTCGCGCACATCCTCCTTGAACCGCCTCAGGCTGCTCAGGCGCCCCTCGTAGATCAGCCGCCCGTCCCGCACCAATCGGGCCATGACGTTCCTCTTCACCTTACCCGACACGATGTAGCAACCGGCAATGACCCCGACCCTGGGGATGCGGAAGGTCTCGCGCACCTCGGCCTGACCCAAGTCCTGTTCAAGTATCTCGGGGGCGAGCATGCCGCTGACCACAGCCTTGATCTCGTCCAGAAGCTCGTAGATGATCTTGAATATCCTGATCTGCACACCCACCCGCTGGGCGAGGTTGTTCGCTTTGGCGTCGGGACGGACGTTGAAGCCCACGATGATGGCCTCGGAGGCGGCTGCCAGCTGTACATCCGCCTCGGTGACGCCCCCCACGGCGGAGTGGACTACCTCTACCTCGACCTCCTCCGAGTTAAAGCGGGTCAGGGAATCCCGAACCGCCTCTACGGTGCCGTTCACGTCGCCCTTGACGATCAGCGGGAGTTTCTGCGGCTCCTGGGCTCCGCCGGGTTTGAGGAAATCGGCCAAGCTCTTCCGTTTGGCGCTCTCGAGCTTCTCCTCTCTGCCGGCTGACTGACGCAGAGCGGCGATGTTCCTGGCCGTCTTCTCATCGGAGACGACGACGAGGGAATCACCGGCTTCGGGCAACCCGTAGAAACCCTGGGTCTCTCCGGGGGTTCCGGGCGATATCGCCTCAACCTGCTTGCCCATGTCGTCGGTCATCAGACGCACCTTGCCGGCCTGAGTTCCGCAAACAAAAGTTTGACCTTGTTTGAGGGTTCCATCGGTGATGATGACCGTTCCCACGCTGCCCCGGCCACGGTCAATGCGGGTCTCGATCAGAACTCCCTGCGGGCTGGCGTCACCATCCGCCTTGAGTTCCAGCATCTCCCCGTGGATGACGAGGATTTCGAGGAGATGGTCCACCCCGTCGCCGGTGATGCCGGACACCTCGCAGAAGGTGGTCTCGCCGCCCCAGTCCTCGGGGGCGAGGTTGTACTTCGATAGCTGGCGGCGCACCCGATCCGTATCGGCCTCGGGTTTGTCTATCTTGGTTATGGCCACGACGATCTCGACGTCGGCGGCGCGGGCGTGGTTGATGGCCTCAACGGTTTGGGGCATGACACCGTCGTCGGCGGCGACCACCAGGACAACGATGTCGGTTACCTCGGCTCCCCGCGCCCTCATCGCCGTGAAGGCCTCGTGGCCCGGGGTATCTATGAAGGTGATGAGACCGTGGTCCGTCTTGACCTGATAGGCGCCGATGTGCTGGGTGATGCCCCCCGCCTCCCCGGCGGCGACGTTGGTCTTGCGGATGTAGTCCAGGAGGGTGGTCTTGCCGTGGTCTACGTGACCGAGCACGGCGACGATCGGCGGGCGTGGTTTGAGCCTGCTCTCGTCGTCGAAATTAGACGGAAGCACGGCCTCGAAGCCCAGCTCGTCCACCATGGTGGCCACAGTAACAACGTCCATCTCCTCGATGGTCCCGTACTCTTCACCCCATTCGAGCAGTTTTTCAAGGATGCCGTCCACCGGAACGTGGAGAAGATCGGCCAGCTCGACTGGGGTCATGGGCCTCGACACGGCTACTTTCTTGGCCTCTTCCTTCGGTTTGGAACGGGTCTTGCGGCTGGTTCGTAGCTCATGGATCATTACCGAGCTGGACTTACGACGGCGACGGCGGCGGCGACGCGTACCCTTGGCCCGCCTCTTGGCAGATTCTGCCAGCCCAAGCTCCTCGGCGGAAACCGGTTTCTCGGGACGGAAAAGCACCCTCGAACCGCCCCGCTTCTCCTCGGCCTTTTCCTCGGCCTGTGCCTCAAAATCCGGTCGCTTGATGTCGCGTTTCGACGGGGGCGGTACAACGGGCGGTTCCACCCCCACCTCAACGGCCGCCTGGGAACTCACCGGCAGGGTGGGTTTTTCCGGTTTGGGTCTGGCCGTCCCTTTGAGATGAACCTTTGGAGCGATGAAGACCTCATCGGCAACCTCGGCGGGGAGTTTCTCGGCACCCTCCTCGACCGGTTTGACCTCACCTTTGGTTTCCTCTACCTTCGGGTGGTGACGAACACGGACCCGGGGTTTCCCGGTATGCCGGGTTCCCACGGACGCGGCCCGGGCGCTGGCCTTCTCCTCAGCCGTCGGCGGCCTTCTTACGCCCTTGGACTGCCGAAGGGGAACATCGAAGGAGGTCTCGGTCTTTGCCGAGGCCTCGAGCTTGGTCCGCAGCAACTTTTCCTGCTTGGGATCGACCGACGACATGTGGCCGGCCACCTCGATCCCCAGGGAGCGCATCCTGGCGATCAGGAGCTTCGACGGAATACCAAATTCTCTGGCCAGCTCGTAAACCCTCATAGCCTCAAAGGTTAGTAATCTTCTTCCTCCAAGAGCGCCTTGGCGTTTTCGATCAGCTTCTCCGCCGTTTTCGCCCCGACACCCTTGGCTACGATGAGTTCTTCGATTGATGCAGCCGCCACGGACTCGACGCCGTCAAAACCCGCCTCGTAAAGGTTCATCGCCGTAGTCTCGCCGACGCCGGGAAGCTCAATCAGGTCGGCGACTACATCCTCCTGTTCCTCCTGGGCGGTGAGAGCGGATTTTTCCTCCTCGTACTGCTCCGGGCTGCGCACGTCTATGCGAATCCCAACCAGCCGCGAGGCGAGCTTGATGTTCCTCCCGCCCTTGCCGATGGCCACCGAAAGCTTCTCCTCGGGAACGATAACCAGGATCCTGTCGTGGCCCTCATCGTACTCTGCCCGCAAAACCTCAACGGGGTTGAAGGCGTGCTTGGCGAACCTTACGATATCCCGATCCCACAGGACGAGATCCACCCGCTCCTGATCCAGCTCGCGCACGATGGACTGGATGCGGTAGCCGCGTAGGCCCACACAGGTACCGACGGCGTCCACGTTGGAATCGTTGGAGCGGACCGCCACCTTGGTGCGAAAACCGGCGTCTCGGGCAATGGCCGCGATCTCAACGGTCCCGTCCGCCACCTCCGGTATCTCCTGGGCGAATAGCTGCTCCACCAGGTGCGGGGTGCGGCGCGAAATGATGACCTGGGGGCTGCGGTTGGTCTTGCGCACCTCCAGCACGTAGGCCTTGACTCGATCCCCCTTGCGGTACTGCTCACGGGGGATGCGCTCCGAGTAAGGCATGATCCCGTCGGTACGCCCCAGGTCAATGACGATTCCGCCGGCGGAGTCGCCCTGAACGATACCGTTGATCAGGGTGCCCTCCCGGTGCTTGTACTCCTCGTAGATGGTGTCCCGCTCGGCCTCCCGGATACGCTGCATGACGACCTGCTTGGCTGTCTGGGCGGCGGAGCGACCGAACTTCGAGGTGTCCACCTCGATGTCCAGCTCGTCGCCGATCACCACCTCGCCGCCGGCCAGAAACCGCGCGTCCTTCAGCGAGATCTCCGTGATGTGGTCCTTGACCCGACGGACGACCTGCTTGGTAAGCCAAACCAAAACCCGCCCCTCGTCCAGGTCCACCTGGGACGAAATGATGGCGTGCTCTCCGAAACGCCGCCTCCCGGCAGCCAAGAGACCGGCCTCCAGCGCGTCGTAGAGGATATCCTGTTCGATGCCCTTGTTCCGGGCGATCGCTTCCAGAGCCTGGATAAAATCGTAGTCCATTCCAGACGTATCTAACGTTTCTTGGTCTTTCTGGGTTTGGGGAAGGGGAAGTACAGTCGCAACCCGGCTATCTCTTCACCCTTAATACGATGAGCCCCATTCGCGGGGGTCTCAACGGTGACACTCTCGCCGTCGTAAGCACGTAGAAGCCCAACGAGTTTATCCCGCCGCTTCTTAAAACGAACCTCGACCCGTTTGCCTATCCCCCACTCCAGCTCCAGCTCGCTCTCGAGACGCCGGTTGATCCCCGGTGAACCCACGGTCAGGCGAAACTCAGCCACATCCGGCATCTCGGCCTCGAGCACGTCGTTGAGGTACCGGGTCAGTCGGGGGTACTCCCCCAGGGTTAGGCCGTGCACGCCGTCAGCCGGTGAGCCCTCCCGGTCCACCGCCAGATCCAACCTCAAGCCGCCCCGGCTCAGAGCGACCACGCATTCAACCAGGATCAGCCCCTCGACGGCGAGTAGGGGTTGTACAAGACCGATGACGACGTCACGGATCTCAGCGGCCCGGCTCATCCCAACCACCAGGGTTGAATCGGGCGACATTCCAGCCGCCGGACGCATAGTAACACAATCGGTGGGCACAAGTCCAGCCGTGACTAGCCCCGGAGCCTCTTTGCCCGGGCCTCGGCGAAGAGTTCGACGTACCTCTCCGCCGAGCGTCCCCAGGAGTAATTGGCGGCGAAGGCCCTTTCTACAAGCGCCTGCCAGTTTTCTCCGTCGGAAAAGGCCGCCAGGACCCGCTCCACCGCGGAGAGGAAATCGGAGGCACCATAGTTCTTGAAGACGAAACCGTTTTCCCCTTCCCGAATCGTATCGGCCAGACCACCGGTGGCCCGAACGAGGGGTAACGTTCCGTAGGCCAGGGCGATGAGCTGCCCGAGGCCGCAGGGCTCGTACCGGCTGGGCATCACAAACAGGTCGGAGCCGGCGTAGATCCGTTGGGCCAGAGCCGCGTCGTAGGCCAACATCACCCCGCACTTCTCCGGATACCGAGCGGCTAGGTCGGTGAAAAGTTCGTGGTATTTGGGGTCACCGGTTCCCAGAAGGGCGAACTGCAGATTTTTAGCGAAGAACCCGTCGGCGGACTTCTCAAAGAGGTCCAGCCCCTTCTGGTCCGCCAGGCGGGTGACCATCCCGAAGAGGGGGACGTCATCCCGTTCGGGAAGCCCGTATTCCCGCTGGAGGGCGGCCTTGCAGAGGGCCTTCCCCGAAGGTTTTTCCCCCGAATAGTTTGCCGCGATGTCGGGATCGGTGGCCGGGTTCCAAAGTTCGTAGTCAATCCCGTTTAGCACGCCGTAGAGATCGGCGGAGCGTGAGCTCAACACGCCCTCCAAGCCGTAGCCGAACTCCGGAGTCTGTATCTCCCGGGCGTATGTCTCGCTGACCGTGGTGAGCACATCGGCGAAGACGAGCCCCGCCTTCAGGTAGTTGACCTTGTCGTAGTACTCGATCCCGCCCTCGGGAACGTATATCCCCTCCCCGAGACCGATGAGCGGCAGGGCCTCCTCGGGTGAGAAGGCGCCCATGTAGGCCAGGTTGTGGATGGTGAAGAGGCACGCCGTTTCACCAAAGTACGGGTAATCCCCACGTTTCAGGTAGAGTGGGATCAGGGCGCTCTGCCAGTCGTGGCAGTGGACGACATCGGGGTGGAAATCCATCGCCTCGACCGCCGCAAGCACCGCCTTGGCGAAGAAGGCGAACCGCGCGGCGTTGTCGGGAAAATCGGACCCCTCTTCGCCGTAGAGTCCGGTCCGGTCGAAGAATTTCGGGCAATCAACGAACAGCGCCTGAAAGCCCTGACCGTTGTCGGAGAGGAGATCGAAGACCACCCGCCCACCGGCCAGCTCCACGCCGAGACCGGTCTTTACCGTCTCCAGGTCCTGTTTCACCTTGGCGTACCGGGGCATGATGAGACGAACATCGTGCCCCAGCCGGATGAACTCCTTGGGCAGGGCGCCGGCGACGTCGGCCAGGCCGCCCGTCTTGGCGTAAGGAACGACTTCGCTCACCGCGATCAGTATCTTCATCGAGACCTCTTCTCTGGCTTTCGGGCACGGATTATCAGAAAATGTGGAACCAAACGGGTATTTGCCAAATCGGAATGAAGTCTGACCGCCTCGTCTGTGGCCTGAGGTTCCGAAAACCTCTCCAAGACGAAGCCCACATCTATGAGGGGGTTGATCAAGCCGCTGACGGGTCGGTGGAAATCGGGCACCCTGAATTTCGGTAGACCCTCGCGCAGCTCCGGCGGGGTCTGGGAAAACATCCACTCGACTATCTCTCCCTCTGTCTCGTGGAAGTAGCCACCGCAGGCCAGGGCCACCCTCCTCCCCGATTCGTCTTCCACCCAGCGCCGGTACGGGGTGTCGGTGCAGGGGTGGGTGATGGAGAACTGGAAGAATCCGCCGTGCCGCAGAACTCGATAAACCTCTGCGAACACCCGCTCCTGGTCCGGTATATCCATGAGACACATAAAGGCGACGACGAAATCGAAGGCCTCTAAAGCGAATGGCAAACTACATCCATCCGCCACCTGGTAATCAATGCCCAACGGTTCGGGAGAATCCACTTCCCGCGCATGTTTGATGAAGGTCGGCGCGATGTCTATCCCGACCATGCGCGCCCCGAGCTCGGCCACTTTGCGGGTGTTATACCCCTCGCCGCAGCCGATGTCCAAACCCGTCCGCCCATCCACCTCGGGGAGCATCTCCAAGAAGGCCGGGGTGTTAAAGTGGTCGCGGTAGACGTCGCAGCCCATGCGCACCAGCCGCGTCCACACCGGCGCGTTAGCGTCCCAGTACCTTCCCACTTCCACGCTGTCCATTACATATCCAGAGCTTTCAACGACTTCCATAAAAAGATGGAGGAATGAGCATGTTCGGTTCGCGGAGTTTTGAGGTATCTTATTAGTTCCTCTAAGTTGTCCTGCTCGTAATACTTCGAATCATCTATGTCTTGATATGCGAAAATAATCCTGCCATCAATGGTTTCATAACAAACCGATATTAACGGCTTGTTTGGCAGAGCATATAAACGATACGAATCGGTTAGCCTAGTGCTGTATTCTCTGGATATTTCCGATATCTGTTCAGGAACCGTTGATAAATGAATCCGCATATGTGAATCACACAGCAATAAAGGTCCATAATTAAGGTAGTTAGAAATAAGAATAGCTTTGTAACGAGTTATTAATTGGTTATACTTAATAATATCATAGTTATCCGTAGAATAAACACCGGTTAGAAACGGTTCCAAATATTTTTTGTACAAATTTGTGTTCAACTCGACAAATTCCTGAAAGGATAGCTCCTGTTCGCCCTTTGCATCTACAATGAAATACCAGCTAACCACCGACTTCTCATCGGTGATGTCGTACACGGGCTCACCGGGGCCGACGCTCGAACCAGGGAAATACTCCTCCGCATAAAACGCGGCGGCCTTCGTCGCCAGGTCATAACCGGCCTCCATAAGCGCCGGCTCAACGTCACACAGCTCCGTCGCCGACGTGAACCCGGCGGTGAATAAGAGGAGTAAAGCAATCCAGCGCATAATCAATCCCGCCCAGGCAAGGGCGGTCCGCGGGGGACCGCCCCCGGTAAAGGCTTTTCATAACGCGCCTAGTGTGTTACTTCGCCATGCCTATCCGCTGGGCCTTCTGCAGGAGTTTGCCCTCGGTCTGTATCGCCGGGGCGATGATAATCTCGGTGTTCTGCATCTCCAAAATATTGTGCGCGCCGACGTTGCCCATGCTGGTCCGCAGGGCGCCGATCAGGTTCTGGCTCCCGTCATCCAGCTCGGCGGGGCCGAAGAGGATCTGCTCCAGGGAGGCGTTCTGCCCGACGTGCACCCGGGTGCCCCGGGGGAGGTTGGCATGTGGTGTGGCCATCCCCCAATGGTAACCGCGCCCCGGCGCCTCGTGGGCCTTGGCGAAGGGCGAGCCGATCATCACCGCGTCCGCGCCGGCGGCGAAGGCCTTGCAGATGTCACCACCCACCCGCATCCCGCCGTCGGTGACGATGGGCACGTAGCGTCCGGTCATTTTGTAGAAGCGGTCCCGGGCGAAGGCGCAGTCCACGGTGGTGGTGATCTGGGGCACGCCGATTCCGAGGACGCCGCGGGTGGTGCAGGCAGCCCCCGGACCGACTCCGCAGAAGATGCCGTCGGCGCCCGCCTCCATCAGGGCGTAGGTGACCTCGTAGGTGGTCGTGTTGCCGACCATCACCGGGATACCGCACCCGTGCATGTCCGCGTTGAACTTGGAAAAGTCAAGCGACTCGTAGGCGCTCGATTCGTGCTCCACCGATATAACGGTGGACTGAACGACGAAGATGTCGCAACCGGCCTCGGCGGCCAGTGACCCGAATTCGGCGGCGCGTTGCGGGATGGCGCTCACCACGGCGGGCGCGCCGCCGGCTATGATCTCCTCGATCCGGCGCCCGATGAGCTTTTTCTTGATCGGTTCGGAGTAGATCTGCTGGAGGAGGTGGGTGCTCTGTTCGGGGTTCGCCGCGGCGATGCGGTCCAGAACCTCGCCGGGGTCCTCGAAGCGGGTCTGGACACCCTCCAGGTTCAACACGGCGAAGCCGCCCAGTTTTCCGAGCTCGACGGCGAACCGGACGTCCACGACACCGTCCATGGCCGAGGCGATGATGGGAACCTCGAAGCGTCTCCCGGCCATCTCCCAGGAGATGTCCACCTCGTCGGGATTGATGGTGAGACTTCCCGGAACCAGCGCCACGTCATCGAAGCCGAAGCACTTCCGGGCCTTTCGACCGATACCGATGTACATACCCATAGGCTAACCCCTCAGTCAGCGTAAACGTACACTTCCACGCAATACAACAAGGCGGCCCACGGGCCACCTGAACTTATCAAAACCGCTTCCGCCACAAAAATTTTACTACCACGATCGATCCACACTTACCACAAGGCGACTATGCGACCTATTTATCAACCACGCTTCTTAATACAACTAAGGCGACCACTCGGGCCACTCACGACGGTTTATATAAATACAACATGTCTTTGAAAACACCAGACCTCTTTGTATTATACGAGACTGTTGCATAAATGCCGTCTTCGTAGGAGAAGCCCTGAGGGGCCTCCCGCGGGCGGGGACAGAGCCCCGCCCCTACGGGGAATATGCGTGGCTCGCTGAGAACCATCATAATTGCGCTGGATTGGCATTTTGCAACGGTCTCATTATATAAAAAACGACCTCACGGGCCACCCTTCCCGTGGAGAGATACTATCACAGCTGGACCGGTTTTGCAAACCTGAAAAATCATTTCGAAGGATGCCGGATCAGGCCCCAACTTGCCTAGCCCGATGCACTCTGGTACGATGTTGCTCTCACGCCGGAGGTTCGAAGTCCGTGGAGAAGGTTCGCCTGGTGATGGCCGGTACCGGTCGCTGGGGCAAAAACGTCCTGCGCAACCTGGTCGCCCTCGACGGCTGCGAGGTGGTGAAGGTTTTTGATTCTTCCGAGGAGGGGCGAGCCAACGCCCGCGAGTTCGCTCCGGGCGCCACCCTGGTCGGTTCCTTCGAGGACCTCTTCGACGCAGAACCGGACGGCGTGGTAATCGCCGCCCCGGCGGAGTACCATTACGCCCTTACCAAACAGGCACTCGAGCAGGGGTGCCACGTTATCGTGGAAAAACCTCTGGCGATGAGCACCGCTGAGGGCGAGGAGCTGGTGAAGCTGGCCGCTACCGAGGGGGTTCACCTCATGGTCGGCCACGTGTTACGGTACCATCCGGCGTTGAAGGCCATTCTGGGTGTGATCGGGGGGGGCGGAATCGGCGAGGTCCTCACGGTTCACGCTCGCCGGACAAACTTCGGCCGCGTCCGCACCGCCGAGAACGTCGTCTGGAGCATTGCGCCCCACGACATCGTCAACATAGCCCTGGTGATGGGGGAGTGGCCCGCACGGGTATCCTGTTTCAGCCGGGCGAACATCCGTTCGGGGATCGCCGATTACGCCCAGCTCAGCCTCGAGTTCCCCTCACGCCGCCTGGCCCTGGTCCACGTTAGCTGGCTCGATCCCCAGAAAAAAAGGGAACTTACCGTCATCGGTGATCGTGGGATGCTTCTCTGGGAGGACGCCGCGGGAACCCTCGAGCTGTACCCGAGCTGGGCCGAGCCGCTTCTCGATGAGACCGGAAATCCGGCGACGGCCCACCACAGCGGAACGGTCGAACAGGTGGAGGTCGAACCCGGCGAACCCCTGGCCCGGGAGATGGCCCACTTCGTCGCCTGCTGCCGGGGGGAGGAGACCCCGGAGTCCGATGGACGGGAGGGCCTGGCCGTGCTTCGGGTGCTCGAGGCCGCCGACGAGAGCGCCCGCCAAGGCGGCGCACCCGTCGAGGTGGAGTGATGGAACGCGCAC
>DAOVLG010000153.1 GCA_030631385.1 Candidatus Coatesiibacteriota bacterium
CGCCTGGGGTTCATACATGCCCCTGTTCGGCGTCACCGGCGGCTACTCGCGTAACTGGACCGGACCCGGCTCCATGTCCTTCTCCGACGAGGACCTGGGGCTGGACTACGAACTGGCCATCCCCAAGTCGGTGGACAACCGACTGAGCCTGGGCGCCACGGCCACCCTGTACCTCTTCCGTGGCGGCGAGGGTTACGGTGGGATTACCTCCGCCCGCCACGCCCAGGCCGCGGCCGCCGCCAACGTTGACGCCGTCCGGGCCCGGGTCGCCTACGACGCCCGCAGCGCCTATGTCAGCCTCTATCGAGCCGAGGCGCTGTTGGCCTCCGCCGAGCGCTCCCTGGATTCGGCCGACGAGCAGCTCCGCTTCTCCCGGGCCCTGGCCGAGGTGGGTTCCCTCTCCGCCGCCGCCGCCCTCAAGGCGCAGGCCGCCGCCGACTCAGCCGCTCTGCGCGTGATCGAGGCCCGCAACGCCGCCCGCGTCGCCGCCGCCAATCTGGCCTTCATCTGCGGTCTCGAGGTCTCCCTGGGAATAGAGGTCGCCGAAACCCTGGAGGTGTCCCCCTACACCGAGAGCCTCGAGGAGGCGCTGAAACTGGCCCGACAGAGCGCTCCCGAACTGGTGATGGCCGAGGAGGGTGTGGCCGAGGCCGCCGCGCAACGTCGCACCGCCTCCTCCAACTACTGGCCCCAACTCTCCCTCCAGGGCACCTATGGCTGGTCCGAGGATACCCCCCTACCCGAGGACCCTCTCGACGAGAACTACAACGTCACCCTGGGGGCGTACCTGACCTGGACCCCCTTCGACAACTTCGCCACCGAGGCCCGCCGGGCCGCGGCCAGATTGGACGATCTCAGTGCCCGCATGGCGCATCGTGACCTGTTGCGTCAGCAGGAATTGCAGCTTCGGCTGGCCCTGGTGGAGATCGAGGCGGCCCGGGAGAGCATCGAGGTGGCCGGCTCCAGTTACGAGCGGGCGAAGGAGGATATCGAGCTGGCCCAGCGCAGGCTCGAGGTGGGCTCCGGGACGATGCTGGCCGCTCTGGAGGCCGAGGCCAACCTCTCCGCCGCCGAGACGGCTCTGACCGACGCCCGGGCTTCCTACGCCCTGGCCTGCTTCAACCTGGACCGGCTCCTGGGCATCGTTCCCTAAGAATGTATAGAACGTAAATACCTTGCGAGAGCAGGGGCCGAATAAACGTGATATCGGTTGGCCAAGGCGCAAGCCGACTGCAGATAAGCGGTTTTTGAGCTCTCCATGAACGATACTTTCAACAACAGGCTCACCGCGGCGATAGAGGCGAAGGGAAGCCGGGTCTGCGTGGGCCTCGACCCCCGCTACGCGAGGCTCCCCGAGGAGCTCCGCCGGTCCGTCGAGGAGCGGGTCGGGGAGGCCCATATCATCGCCCGGGCCGAGGTCTACCGGCTCTTCTGCCGCGGCATCGTGGAGGCCGTCGCCCCCTACGCCGCGGCCGTCAAACCGCAGTTCGCCTTTTTCGAACAGGCGGGGCCCGCCGCCCTGGCCGCCCTGGTGGACGTCATCGCTTACGCCCGGAAGCGGGGTCTTTTGGTGATCGGCGACGCCAAGCGGGGCGACATCGGCTCCACCGCGGAGGCCTACGCCGGCGCCTTTTTCAGCCCGGAGGCTCCCTGGCCGGTGGACGCCCTGACCGTCAACCCCTACCTGGGTCGTGATTCGGTGGAGCCGTTTCTGGAAACGGCGGCGGCCAACTACAGGGGGGTCTACCTTCTCGCCCGGACGAGCAACCCCGGCGCCGTGGACGTGCAGGACCTGGAGCTCAAGACCGGGGGGCCGGTCTGGCGTGGTGTCGCCGGGCTGATCGCCGGTTGGAGCGGATCGTATCCGGGGGTGGTGGGCGCCGTCTTCGGGGCCACCTACCCCGCGGAGCTGCGCGAGGGGCTCGACATCCTTGCCGGCGTCCCCCTCCTCCTGCCGGGCTACGGCGCCCAGGGGGCCACCGCCGATGATATAAGCTTCGCCCTCACCGGGGCCAACCTGGTCAGCTCCAGCCGGGGGATCATCTTCGCCTTCGAGAGGAGCGGGGGCGATTGGCGCGAGGCCGCCGCCGAGGCGGCACAAAAGATGAGAGACGAGCTGAACGCCGTCTCCGCGGATTGATAATTAACCTACGGCCACCCGACCCCAAGCTACACCGTGCGGAGGAGCTATGCGCGCGACCAGCATCCTGACCCTACTTCTAATAACCCTTACCCTGGCCGGGGACCCCGAGCTCTCGGCCGAGCTCTACACCGAGTTCGGCTCCGACTTCACCCGGGGCGAGCTCGATTACGCGTCGGGGGCCGGAGACGGGGATGGGCTCTACTACGGCGACCTTCACCTCAGACCCTCCCTTTTCTGGGAGGACGTGGGTGATCTGCGGTTCACCCTTACCGCCGACGTGGTGGACCTTGTTGATCCATCGTTGGAGTTGGCGCTCTTCGAGGCGACCGCCGGTGTGGAGTTGCCCCTGGTAGGCGAGTTGCGGGCCGGGGTACACGACCTGGCTCTGGGTGACGGCGGTCGCTACAACGCCGAGTTGGGCGGGATCGATCCCGAGCCGCACATCTACGGCGCAAAGCCGTTGGGATTGTCCCTGAGTAACGACTACGGCGGTCTCTACTACACCTTCGTCCTGGGTTTAGGCCGGATGGACGAACCCTCCGACGACTCCCTTTTCACCCTTACACTGGGTTATGTTGATGAGACAATTGACGTGGCGTTCTACGCCGTGGCCGACTCCAAGCCCTTCGACGTGCGCAATCTCTTCTTCGAGCAGTACTCCTCCCGGGCCCCCGGGATGCGCAACAACGTGAAGCCGGGCACCTGGGTTTACCGCGAGTCACAGCTCGACGACGTGCCGGAGACACACCACGATCCCCTCCAGACCCTGGCCCTGGGCCTGACCCTGGAAGGGGGCGAGGATCAGTTGGGCTACTACCTCGCCTTGGCCTACACCTCCTACGCCGACGAGGACTCCGGGGTCAGCTTGGCCAACCTGACCGGTGGCTCCCATCTGTTCATCTACCCGGAGCTCGTCTTCCGCGCCGGGTGGTTCGAGGCCTACCTGGCCGCTCACGTGGACTACTGGAAATCCAACGATCCCGATGGTATTGACATCGTGAGCGCCTATTTAACCGGCGAACTCATCTCCTCGACCCTGGCCTACGAGGTCTACGCCGAGGGCGACGTCCGGGTCAGCGATAACCTCAAGCTCGCCCTGGGCGGCGGCTATACCGAGCCCTCGACCTCGGGGGAGGACATCGCCGAGACCCTGGGGGACGATTCCCTCGACGCCTCCTTCTTCGCCACCCCCCGGCTGATCTGGACGCTGGAGTCCGAGACGGCGGAATTCGAGTTCACCCTGGGCGGGCTTTACCGGCAGTGGGCGGTGGCGCTCTACGACGTCTCCGGCGGCGACGTGGACGAGAGCCGGGAGATCACCGTCTGGTTCCGCGCCGAAGCGTACCTTTAGACTCCGCCCAGGGAACCCTTTCGCCTGATTTCACGTTGACAGAGTGGAAATAGGGTGAAATATCTCCCGACGGATCGGGATGGGTCATGATCGAACTGGGCCGTGTACTGAGGCGTCTCGACGGGTTCAGGGTCGAGGTGGAGGTTATCCGGCACGCCGACTGCGGCGATTGTAGGATCTGCGGCAGCTTCACCGATGGTAAGCCGAACACGTTGATCGCGCGGAACTTGATCGGCGCCGGCGAAGGCGACACGGTGCGGATGGAGGTGGAACCGAAGAGGGTGGTGGGTCTATCCGCCCTGGTGTTCCTGCTCCCCATCCTCGCTTTCGTCGTGGGCTACGTCCTGGTAATGATCTTCATCGGCCAGGGAACCGCGGGTCAGACCGCTCTGCATGTCGCCGGCGGCCTGGTGGTGATGGTCCTCTCGTTCATTCCGGTGGTCCGCTACTCCAAGAATCAGAAGATTCCCCTCGTGCGGGTCATCGCCCGCGTCGAGCCGCCTGTTGAAATCGGGGACCTTTCCGGCTCGCGTTAAGCTCCGGAGCCTCTTCGCGGAGGTGCGGCCGTCCGTGTTTTTAAAGGAAAGGATCGCCCCCTCTCGCATCCGCGCCGTTCCGGCCCATCTAGGACGGCTTTTTTTCCTCACCACCCTCCTCTTCGGTGGGCTTCCGGCAAGTGCGGCGGGTCTTGCCGACCGTTACGACGCCCTGCCCGAGGTGGAGGTTCGGCTCACCGGCGATGGCGAGACGGTGGAATTCCGGCTGCCGCACCGGCTGATCCTCGCCGGCACCGAGACGGTGCTGCGTGACGGCGCGACCCTCGACCCCCTCGCCGATTATCGTCTCGATTACACCGACGGGATTCTTTTTATCCTCACCGGTCCGCCCCGGACCGGGACGGTCCTCAGTGTCACCTACCGTCACCTCCCCCTTGACGATACCTTCAAAACCGATGAGCCGCGTCGGAACCTCTTTGAACGCCCGGGCGACTACGTGGGCCTGGGCGACCGCATCGAGGTCTCGGGCTCCAAGGGGGTCGGTCTGCGGCTCGTCAGCGGTCAGGGGTTGGGCGTCGTCCAGTCCCTCGACGTGGCCATCTCCGGTGAGCTCGCGTCGGGATTGTACCTGGAGGGGGTACTATCCGACGAGGACCTCCCGGTGAGCGTGGAGGGCACCAGCGCCGAGCTGGAGGAGCTGGACGAGGTGCGGCTCTCGGCCTGGACCGAGCACATGCGCCTGGACCTCGGGGACTACCGCCTGAACGCTGACGACGGTCCGGTGGTGGGCCGCTACGGGCCTGGCGACCGCCGCCTCGAGGGCGCCCAGCTCGGCGTTGACTACGATGAGTGGGGCGTTTGGGGAGCGGTGAGCCGGGCCAAGGGCCAGGTCGCCGCCAACCGTTTCAACCCCACCCCCGGTGTGGGTGGACCCTACCAACTGCGGGGTAACTTCGGCGAGACGAACGTGGTGATCGTCGCCGGTTCCGAGGAGGTTTTCCTCAACGGGGTGCGCCTGATTCGCGGCCTGGGCTCCGATTACACCGTGGACTACTCCCTGGGCACCCTCACCTTCAACCCCGCCCTGGCGCTCCACGCCAATGACGAGGTCCTGGTCCGTTTTTCCTACTCCTCCCTGGGCTACCGCCGCGACTTCTACGGCGGCCGGCTCCGGGTGGGGCTCGGCCCCAGCGACCTCTTCCTCTCCTACTACCACGAGGCCGACGACCCCGCCTCCGACCTCTGGGGCCTGTCCGATGCCGACCGCGACATGCTCGCCCGGGCCGGCGACCGGCCGGTGAGCCGTCCCCTCACCGGCCCGGACGCCTTCGAGTACGTGGGCTCCGGCAACGGGGACCACGACCTCGTTTACGACCCGGAAACCGGCCAGTACGGCTTTGAGCCCTCGCCGGGCGGGGCGTACCGGCGCCGCGTTTGGACCGTTCCCGCCCCCCGGCGACACCGGCTGGCGATCTTCGGCGGTGACATCCTGCGGTGGGAGGACTTCCGCCTCACCGGGGAGCTGGCGCTCTCGGATTACGATC
>DAOVLG010000512.1 GCA_030631385.1 Candidatus Coatesiibacteriota bacterium
AAGCCCTCACCCTAGCCCGTGAGCGACTGCTCCTCCCACTGGGAGAGGGAAGTCGCTGGACGCCTTTTTGTTGACCGGTCGGCGGTTCCGCCGGTATACTCACATCCATGAAGGACAAGAAATCCCCCGACGACTCCTCGCCCGACCTGGCCGGGCACTCCTTCTACCGCTCCAAGACCAAACAGTGGTACGCGGAGCAGGAGCGCAGGACCAGCCGCGTCGCCGCGCGGGGGTACGCCAAACGCAAGCGCGCCAACCCCCTCGTCAATGCAGCCGAAAAAATTCCCCTCCAGACCCACCTGATCACCGAGCGCGACGACATCGTCGAGCTCTGCGAGCGCTACGTGACGCCAGCCGTTTCCCGGCCCGGCGACATCCTGGTCATCAGCGAGAAGATCGTCGCCATCACGCAGGGGAGAACACGAAGGTTCGAGGACATCAAAGAGGGTTTCTGGGCCAAGTTTTTATCCGCGAGGGTGGCCAAGCCGCCCTGGGGGATCGGCGCCGTGGGCCTGCCGGTGAAGATGCAGGCGGCCATCGAACTGGTCGGCCTGCCGCGGATTCTCCTGGCGGCGGTTATCGGGGGAATCACGCGATTCCTCGGCCGCTCGGGTGACTTCTACCGCATCGCCGGGCCCCAGGTAGCCCAGATTGACGGCACCCGTGTCGGCACCTTCGAGCGCTACATCAACGTCATCATCTACGGCCCGGTGTATCCCAAAGGGGTCTGCGAGAGGGTGCAACAGGCCGTTGGCCTGGAAACGGCGATCATAGACGCCAACGACTACGGCGACGTGGACATCCTCGGCAAAACGAACGGGATAGACGATCATTGGCTCTCTCTGGTCTTGGCCGACAACCCGCTGGGCCAGGAGCTGCAGATGACACCCCTGGGCCTGGTGCGGCGGAAGGGATCCGCTGATTCCAATCGAACGGGTGGAGACCCCAGAAAAACCACCCCCTCACCCTGACCCTCTCCCCCAAAGGGGCGAGGGGATGAAGGGAATACGCCCGGTCCGTCTGGACAAGGGGCGTATTTCTGGACTATATTATTCGGGTAACAGATAACAAATATCAACCGGCCTTCCCTTCGACCGACCGTAAGGATGGTGCCCCGATGCGTACATGCCTAAATCTTTTGTTTGCAATCGCCCTCATCACCGCCGGCGCCCTGGCGGCGGAGACCGGGCCCAACCTGGAGGCCAGGCTCCCCCTCCTCGCCGAGGACGAGATGCTCTGGGTGAACGTCACTCTGGCGGAGCAGGCGACGAGGGCCGAGCTCCAGCAGCTCAACGCCACGCTTCCCCGGGAGCTTGCCCGGAAGGCGGTGGTGGACCGGCTCAAGTACGTAGCCGAGACCACCCGGGGCGCCCTGCTGGCCTACCTCGAAGAGCAGCTAGCTCTGGGTAACGTGGGCTACCTCAAGCCCCTCTGGATCACAAACCTGGTTGTCTGCG
>DAOVLG010000205.1 GCA_030631385.1 Candidatus Coatesiibacteriota bacterium
GGGACAGCCGGGGCAGAGAACCGGTGGGCGTGGGGGCAGCTCCCCGATCTCGACCGGGCTCGAGTACCCCCGGGTCACGTCCAGCCCGGCTTTGGCGAAGCCCTCGGCAACCCGCTCCTGGTTCAACTCGTTGATGCCGGGGATGATCTGTTTACCGATGACGGGGATGCCGAGTTCCAGGTTGCGGATCTCGTCCTCGAGGATCGGGTCATTCTCCTCGACCACGTAGAGCCGGCTAAAATTCTTGGCGAAGTCCCGGATGAGCCTCCGGGGCAAGGGGAAGGAAAAGCCGAGCTTGAGATAATCGGCCTGGGGCAGAACCTCGCGGGCGTACTGGTAGGCTATACCTGAGACCACGACCCCGATTTTACCTTCGCCTTTGACAACGAAATTCCAGGGTGAGGCGTTGGCCTCCTCCTCCAGTTTCCCCAGCGCCTCCTCCAACCGGGCGCGGCGGACCCGGGCCCGGGCCGGCAGGATCACCCGCCGGGTGTCGTCCTTTTCGTAGGGGGGTATCTCCGAAAAACGCCGTTCACCGCACTCCACCACCGATTTGGAGTGGCAGATGCGGGTGGTCAGGCGGATTAGAAACGGGACTTGGTATCTTTCGCTCAGCTCCAGGGCGGTGCCCACCATGTCCTTTGCCTCCTGGGAGTCCGAGGGCTCGAGCATGGGGACCTTGGCGTGGCGGGCGTAGTGCCGGTTGTCCTGCTCGTTCTGGCTGGAGTGCATTCCCGGATCGTCGGCGGTGACGACCACCAGTCCGCCGTCGGCGCCGATGTATGCCATACTGAAGAGGGGGTCGGCGGCGACGTTGAGCCCCACGTGCTTCATCGCCGCCAGGGCCCTCGCCCCGCCGAATCTCGCGCCGATGGCGATCTCCAGCGAGGTCTTCTCGTTGACGGACCACTGGGCGTAGATCTCCTCGTAGCGTCCGACGTTCTCCAGTATCTCGGTCGAGGGGGTGCCGGGGTAAGCGGCGGCAATGTGAACGCCGTATTCATACGCCCCCCGGGCGATAGCCTCGTTACCGGATAAGAACAGCTTCACAAAAGCTCCTCGAGATTACGGGATGGGGAGGGGTGCCGACGGCGCGAACCGTCGGCTCGCGAGATCATCTGCGTTGAATAGGGGAGGTATAACGGCCGGGGGGGATGCCGCTGAACCAGGGTCCGCCCGTGAGAGAGCTTATCTGGAACATGGTGGGCGATGGCGGTTGACGAAGGACCTTTCCAGGGTTATGTCATCTTTATTTTATCTTAACGTAAAGGGGGAGCTTCGGTCAAGCACACCGACGCTCATTTGGTTCCTCGCCCTCCTATCCCCAAAGCTCCTCGGCGGAGCGAATCGCCCGCCGGATGCGGGAAACCTCAGCCTCACCGGAATAGACGAGCCTCTCGAGGGCGTCCAGGGTCTGTTCGACGGTTTTATACTCACCCGCCGTGGTGGCGAAGGCGAGGGTGGCGGCCTGGAAGCGTTCTGAGTCCCCGACCTCGGCGGCCGCAACCCTGTAACGGCTCTTTCCCCTCTCCTTAAGCGATTTCACCACCCGGCGGCGTTCCTTTCTGCTCCGGGCCTCGGGGATGTGGAGCTCCACCTCCAGAACGCCGACGTAGAGCATCTCTTTACTCGCTCCGGGCCTTGATGATCTTCGCCACGAAGTAGATGACGAGAATCAGGGCGCCGATGCCGAGGAGGATGTAGGAAACGGGCGGCTCCAACGTTGCTCCTTAGATCTCCAGAGAGTGGTCGAAGAAGCTCAGGATCGTGCCGATGAGGCCGATGACAAAGATGAGAATGCCGATCGTGAGAATAAGACCCCTTTTCCGTAAGGCTCTGGCCTTGCGATCTCCTTACGGTAGGTGTAGTCAGCGTCGTTTCAGGGCGTGATAGATGCCGATTCCGGTTACGATTACGCCGATTGCCAGAAGGACGTAGAAGGGCCACATCGGCAACGGGGTGTCTTGGCCGAAGGTGGGCAGCAGCAAGCCCAGGAGTCCGAGGACGAGGAGCCAGGCACCGGTACGCCAGTCGAGAAAACCAATCATTATTTGAATGACCGCGGTTGAGTTCGTCGGTAAAGCTACCAGTTGACCTCGCCCGGGGTCAAGGGGTTAGAGGTTAGTCAGGCATCACGGCGCTCAGTCCTTCGTGGAGAGGGAGGAGTTTATCGTGGCCGTGATCTCTCTGGCCGCGAGGAGGGGGTGGTTTTCCGCCAAAACCTCCAGGAGTCCCTCGCCGTGAGAACCGATTTTTGGACAGATGTCGGTGACCGCTTCACACCTACTGAGGTTCACCCGACCCACGCGGGAAAAATCATCGAAGCTCAGGCTGATTCGCCTTCCCCTGATCCGCACCTCCTTCACCCCGGCCGGATCTCCCAGGATCCTGACCTCCAGGGTGGTGAAGAGGTTTATCACCGGTTCGGGGAGCGGACCGAAGCGGTCCTCGAACTCCCGGCGCAGATCATCCACCCCGGTCAGGGTGCGGCACTCGGCTAAACGTCGGTAGAGCCGCAGCTTGATCTCCGGGCTGCCCACGTAATCGTCGGGTATGTAGGCCGCGAAGTCACCGGTGACCTGGGTTCGAGGCTCGCCGGCCTCTGCCTCCTCACCTCGAAGCTTGGCTACGGCCTCCTTTAGCAGCCGCACGTAGAGGTCGAAGCCGACCTGTTCGACGAAGCCCGACTGCTGGGGTCCCAGTACATCCCCGGCTCCTCGCAGCTCCAGGTCCTTTAGCGCCAGCCGGTAGCCCGAACCCAGCTCGTTGAACTCCGCCACCGCCGCCAGACGCCGGTAGGCTTGCTCACCGATCACCCGTCGGGGCGGGGTAAAGAGGTAGGCGTAGGCGCGGTGTCTTCCCCGGCCCACCCGGCCGCGGAGTTGGTAGAGCTGGGCCAGGCCGAAGCGATCAGCCCGGTTGATGATGATCGTGTTGCAGTTGGGGATGTCGGTGCCGTTCTCGATGATGGTGGTGGTGATGAGTACGTCGTATGAGTGGCCGATGAAGTCGTGCATGACCGACTCCAGCCTGCGGGAGGGGAGCTGTCCGTGGGCGACGCAGAATCGCACACCGGGCATCAACTCCTGGAGGCAGGCGGCGACGGAGTCAATGGACTGGACACGGTTGTGTACGAAGAAGACCTGGCCTCCACGCTCGAGCTCCCGTCCCACCGCCTCGCCGATGAGCACGTCCGAGGTTTCGCCGATGTAGGTTTTTATCGGGTAGCGTCCCACCGGCGGGGTCTGGATGTTGGAGATGTCCCGGGCGCCCATCAGGGCCAGGTGCAGGGTCCGCGGGATCGGGGTTGCGGTCAGGGTCAGCACGTCAACCTGGCCGTACCGCTGCTTGAGCCACTCCTTGTGTTTGACCCCGAAGCGCTGCTCCTCGTCAACTACGACGAGTCCCAGTTCCTTGAAGCGCACGTCCTCAGAGAGGAGGCGATGGGTGCCGATGAGGATGTCCACCTCGCCCCGCAGCGTTTCCTTAACGATCTGTCTTTGACGTGCAGGTGTGATGAAGCGGGAGAGCATCTCGACCCGCACCGGGAAAGGGGACAGGCGGGAACGGAAGGTTTCCAGATGCTGCTCGGCCAGGATGGTGGTCGGCACCAGGACGGCCACCTGCCGCGAGTCGCTCACCGCTTTGAAGGCCGCCCGGATCGCCACCTCGGTCTTGCCGAATCCCACGTCGCCGCAGAGGAGACGATCCATCGGACGCTCGCGCTCCATGTCCTGTTTTACCTCGATGGTCGCCCGCCCCTGGTCGGTGGTGTCGGTGAAGGGGAAGCTGTCCTCGAGCTCGGTTTGCCAGACCGTATCGGGGGAGAAGGCGTGACCGGGCACGACGTTCCGCTGGGCGTGCACGGTGATCAACTCGCCGGCCAGGCTGGCCACCGCCTGCTCCACCCGCCGCTTGGTGTTCCGCCAGCGGGTGCCGCCCAGTTTGTCCACCGTGACCTTCTGCCCATCGGCGGCGTCGTAGCGCTCCAGGGAACCGAGGTTCCAGATCGGGACGTAGAGCTTGGCGCTTTCCCGGAAGGCGATTTTTGCGAAGTCGGCCTCCTCGCCCTCGTGCTCGAGCTTCTCCAAACCCAGGAAACGGCCGATGCCGTGGTCGGTGTGGATGACGTAGTCGCCAAAATTCAGTTCCAGGGCCTTGAGGGTCTCGAGGTTGGTCGGGGGTCGTCTGCGCCGTACCGTGAGGGGCGTAACCCGGCCGAAGAGTTCGTCGTCGGTTACCAGAACCAGCCCGAGCTCGGGCATAATCGCCCCTCCGGTGAGGGCGCACCGGATCACCGGCGGTGAAAGCTCCTCACCGGCCAGGATCTCCTCCAGACGCTCGGTCTTGCCCGGGGTCTCGCAGCACATTACGGTCTGCCAACCCCGGGCCTCCCACTTTCGTAGGTCGGTGAAGAGGGCCTCCAGGCGTCCGTGGTAACGTTGCGCGCCGATTGCGGCGAGCGGCGGCTTTTCGCGCTCAGGTTCCGCAAGGCGGCTCAGGTCGTCGAAGAGAC
>DAOVLG010000008.1 GCA_030631385.1 Candidatus Coatesiibacteriota bacterium
GTCTCGACGACCTACGGGGACGCGTCCTCCGCACGGTCGGCGATCCGGCCAAACGGCTGGCCGAGGACGGCCTGCGGGCCTACCGGGCCTGCCGTTTCGCCGCGACACTGGAGTTCGAGGTGGACGGTAAACTCCTCACGGCGGTCCGGCGGCACTCCGCCGTCGCGCGTGGTGTGGCCTGGGAGCGCATCGGCGACGAGCTCGCCAAGGCCATGAGCGCCACGAGGCCGAGCGTATGCTTCGAACTCCTCCGTCGCACCGGTCTCCTGGACCACTGCCTGCCAGAGCTGGCCGCCTGCTACGGCGTGACCCAGAACCGGTTCCACGAGTTCGATGTGTACGACCACAGCCTGCGCACCTGCGATCTGATACCGGTGGAGAAGCCGATGGTACGCTGGGCTGCGCTCCTGCACGATCTCGGCAAGCCCCAGACCAAGCTGTTGAAAAATCGGGACTTCGTCTTTTACGGGCACGACAGGCTGTCGGCGGAGCTGGCCTTGACGGCGCTGCGGCGGTTGAAGCTGCCCCGGGAGTTGCGCGAGAGGGCGTGCAACCTTATCCGGCACCACATGCTCCGCTACTTCCCGGAGTGGAGCGACGCGGCGGTGCGTCGCTTCGTGCGCCGGGTGGGACCGGAGAACATCGCCGACCTCTTCGACCTGGTCATCGCCGACCGCCAGGCCCACCGGCGCACCGATAGCTTCCAGCTCCCCAAAGACATCTCCGAGCTCATGACGCGGATAGAGTATCTGGATGCGGCGGGCGCCCCGCTCACCGTCGCCGACCTGGCCGTCGGCGGCGATGACCTGCTCGAACTCGCTGGACGCCCTTCGGGTGAATGGTTGGGAGACCTTTTAGAGCGCCTCGTCGAGGTAGTGCTGGAGGACCCGGAGCTCAACGAGCGGGAGGCGCTCCTTGCGCGGGCCCGGGAGATGCTGGCCGAAGAGGAATGAGCTTCGTCTTTTTGAAAAGAATTGGGGTTGCGTGCTAACTTATTAACTTCGATCCTTTTTACTCAATAAATTATCAAAGGTGTTCAAATGAAGTGGATCAGGCTTTTTCACTTAACCGTGCTCTTAGTAGGCCTGCTTTGGCTTGGCTGTGACATTCCAGTTTCTCCCTTACCGAACGTAGGCGATGAGATTCGGTTGACGAACGATCCCGGACCGAACCGGGACCCGTTCTGGTACACAAACGGAGACCCGGATTCCCTCGAAGGCAGCCAAATTTGTTTCCACGATGGGCAGACAATTTTCCTCTACGATTGGGACAGCGGTGACATCTCCGAGCTTTACACCGCGCCTGAAGTGTACGAAATCACCACCCTAGACGGAATTAGATCGTGGTGGTATGGGGTTGGTTACGCCTTCGCGCTCTACGGTGGGGGTCATGCGGTGGTAATTGCCATTATTGATGGTGATGAAGTGGAGCTTCTTCGTGTCGAGGGTCCACCCATTGAATCGATGTCGGTCAATTACAATTCTGAAGACGATCCGCCGTGGGGTAAACATTTCGCTATTATTCTCTCACGCAATCAAAGCATGTATATTGTATACACCAACGGTTCGGATGACGATTCGTCTTTTAGTATGTATCTTGGAGAAGGGTATGATATACATTGGGAATCTGATACATTTTTTGTAAGAGGAAATGACAGTACATCTATTTATAGACTTGAATTAGGTTATGATGGAAGTATTTTTATGTATGAAAGTTTCAGTGACGGTAATTTAAATAGGTATCCATCAGGCACACTATGTGTAACGAATAAAGAATCTACGAGAGATATTTGGAATTATTTCTTAGACTATCGTGTGACGGATAATGAAGGTGAGGAGAAAGAACTGGATCGTAATGAAAGATATTATGTTCTTTTTAACCGTGTTACCGACGGCCAGAGTGACCTTTATGTAGCGAGGTGGATAGAACAATGACTTTACATCTACTAAGTAGGCGAGTCTTTTTAAGTTTTCTAACTTTTCTTCTATTTGCTACGTCTAGTATAAGTTATACCGACGAAACCTTTACATTGCTTAGTCAGGATGACCAGGGTCGTGTTTAATCGGTAGAAAACCACTTGGCAGGGATTAGATATAACGGGGTCGGTCTAGGGGGGTAGACCGACCCCGTCTGCGGGACCCGGCAGGGGGAGGTATCGCCGGTCCCTCGGTGTGATTGAGGTCGGGGAGGGGATTGTCCGACCTCTTCAGCGGATTTTTTTCCATCCGCCTTGATTGATACGGCCGTAATTTCCACCGGGTTCCATTTAATTGATAAAATACGTAATAATTGTGGTTAACTACCCCTCGATGCCTGCAGCTCCTCGATCCGACCGATGACAGCACCGGCGACGTCAACGCCGGTGACCTCCTCCACCCCCCGGAAACCCGGAACCGAGTTGATTTCGAGAACCCTGGGACCCCCGTCGGTGGGCAGCAGGTCAACCCCGGCGAACTCCAGCTCCAACGCCGTTGCGGCGGATATTGCAGTATCCGATTCCTCGTTCGTCGGCTCATTGGGTGCGCCCCACCCGCCGCGGTGCAGGTTCGAGCGGAAGTCATCGGCGGGCGCCCGCCGCTCGTAACAGGCCAGCACGCGACCGCCCAGGACCAGAAAGCGTAAGTCCCTTCCCTTGGATTCGGCGTGGTAGCGCTCCAGGAGGGCGTTCTGCTCCAGCACCGCCGAGAGCTGCCACTGGCCGCGGAGAGCTTCAATCGACTCCACCAGTGCCGTACCGACGCCCCGCGTCCCCCGCACCCATTTGAGCACCAGGGGAAAACCGCCCACCGCTTCGGCCGCACGCATGAGCTGCGATTCGTCGCTGACCAGCGCCGAATCTACCGTCGGCACCCCCGAGGCCCTCAGGAGCTGATGGGTGTAGAACTTATCCGAGCAGCGGAGCACCGCTCGGGTGGAGTTGAGCGTCGGCACCCTCATCGCCTCCAGGTGCCGCCAGAGGGCCAGGTCCCAGCCGAAGGTCAACCGCTTGTACCCGGACCGGAAGAGGGCGAAATCCGCCGGTTCCAAGGGCTTACCGTCCAGCAGCAGACAGAGCCCCCCGTCGGTGGCGAGGGCGGTGAGCCGGGCGGTGTCGAGCTCGACCAGCCGATGCCCCCTTGCCTTGGCCGCCTCGGCGATGCGTCGGGTCGAGTGGAGCTCGAAGTTCCGCGAGAGGCTCCAGATAAGCATTGTATTCAGAGGGTCATTTGGTGTGCTTCACGTTAGCTAAGGATCTAAAGGCTTTTATTTCATATGCTTAGACCATTGCATGTTGATTGTTCCAAACACAAAATGGTTAGCTTATGGTCCGGTAAGAAAAGCTAGGGCTTGTGATCATTTTTACCGGTTTATGATTTCTGTAAGTAATTGACTAAATAACAACAATACACCGCGGTCAGGCTGCAGGCATCAGCTTAGACGTATGGCCTTAACTCCATAAAACAGCCTATCTTTCGCGCAATTAGTTTGAAAACCATGAAATGAAGCTTTGTGTGAACAAGAAGCGCTACACAGGTCTACTTTTGCGAAAAGCCCCTCCTTGTTTGAGCCCTGTTCCACCGTTTACGATTTTTCGGCAATCAACTTTTTTCTCCATTTGAAAGCGCATGTTAAAGCGGCCAGGGCGTATGCTGCAAGCCCCGTCATCAAGCCTATTGTGTAGCCGACGGCTACAGCGATGACCGTTGCCATAACCGTTGCCAGGACACTCATCACGCTGTTGATTCCCCAGACGTAAGGGATCATCCCTCCGCTCTCGGCCTCGTTCAGGCGAGAAATCCCGATTGGGAAGGCCATTCCCATGACAAAACCAAGCGGAGCCAGCATCAGCCCGGTGATTAGAAAACGCCAGATGAGGTGAGCCGCCATGGCTTTGGCGAGAAGCCAGGGTGCGATAAAGGCCTGAATCAAGATCCCGAGCCCGATTGCTGAGAAGACAATCAGGTTCAAGCCGCGCAAAGGGTATCGTTTTTTAAGACGATTCGTTGTCGCGCTTCCTAATCCTGCGAAGAGGAGTAAGGAGAAGATAACCACCGATGTTGCGTAGGATGGATGCCCCAAAAAGAGCATGTAGCGTTGGATTAAGGATAGCTCGACCAGCATGAAGCCGAGGCCGATCCCGGCGAAATAGAGCCACTTGTGGGGTCGGATCAGCACATTTATCAGGCTATACCCGCCCTTCTTCCGTAGGGCCAGCGGAAGGATGATAAAGATCAGGCAGGCAAACAGTAAAATGTAAAAAAGGTATTTCAGGGTCGTTGTGGCGCCGATTGAGAAGGTTAATTTGCCTGGGATTTCCTTCGGAGGAGGCTCCAAGATCGAGCTGTGGAAGAGGAAGAAGAAAGGCCTGTCGTCAACCGGTGCTCTGATATCAATTGGGAGGGAAGCCACGTATGAATTCCTATCCTTGCTGGAGAGGAGCGCGTTGATCCCTTCGTCAACACCTACCTGTCCCGGAACCCATATGGCGTTGAATCGGAGGCGGTCAACGGCATTTTGTATTTCGTCGAGTTCCTTTTCTGTAAATGGGCTTTTTGAGGTGATCACAGTTGCGATACGATCACCCTGAATGACGGCGATATGCCGACCCGGGTCCCCTACGCCCATTCTTTCCAGGGTCACGGCGCAGAGGTTGACCAGACGCAGCGCCTCGGCGCGACGTGATCCGTGGTACCAGCGTGAAACGGTCAACACACCGTCCTGGCGGAGGTGATTGAGGTAGAGTTCGAATGCTTCCACCGTGTAAAGGTTATTCTCAGCGAGCGTGAAGGCGCCTGCCATCGAGGCGGCCCATGAATCAATGAGTGAGATCATTATCAGGTCGTACCTATTACTGTCACGCGCTATGAAATTACGCGCTTCGTCTATTGCGGGTTTTACGCCGGGCAGTTTGTAGGGGTGGCCGGAAAAATCACCAAAAATCTCCTCGACCGTCTCGATCATAGCCGGGTTAATTTCAACAGCGGTAACGGATTGGACTCCGAAATATTTGGCGGCCAGAATGTCCCTCCCCCCGCCGGACCCAACGATCAAAACATTATCGTACCCTCTATATTGATATGCTATATTGGTAACGTCGTAGCCTAAAAAATCGAGCTTTTTGAAATCTCCGTCGAAGTTGGTGATTGGCGTTCCTGCGCAATCGTCCTGATCAATCCAGTACTGTTTAATATCACTGCCGGAGAATATGGGGCTCATGCCCCAGCCAAAGGGCTTCTCCACTTCTTTTTCATTCTGGAAAAAGATGTTATCGTAGATGGTTAACCTTGAGAAGGCGTTCCAAGAGGTGTGGATGGGTTTCTCTGTTTTGTGGATGACCTTTGAGAAACGTACCTTATAGGGGTTGAAAGGAAAGAAGCCCGACAAGGCCAGCGCTATTACCAGTACACTTGCAAGGGCGGCTGGGATGATAAACTTTCCCTTAATTTTTCGATCAGCTCCTCCACCGTTTTCATCGCACATACCCCGATTTAATAGGAAGGCGGCGATAATGGGTAGTGCTCCTGCCCAGCTCAACAGATTGGGAGCGGGGGTCAGGTAGAGTAGAGGGATGACAAGAATGCAGCCTAGGCTGGCCCCTGTTAAGTCCGCCCAATAGAGAGTACCAATCCGTTCGGAATAGACGGAGAAAATACCGGCGATTACAATCCCTCCGAAGAAGAAGGGGAGAAAGAAGAGAAGTAGAGTGATCGCTATATTAATAAGGCCCGTTGAATCCAAGACGAGACGCAGGTCGAGGTTCAGGTATATAAGAGGATTGACCGCGGCGAAGAGACCGAAGAGAAGAGCCGCTCCTGGAATAAGGCTGCTCAAGTGACGTCGGAAGAAGTCACGGAACACAAAGATTAGAGCCGCCGCTGCACCGAAACCAAGGAGTGCGAGCGAGATTACGAAAAAGGCGAAGTAGTACCACGCGGTAACTGAAAAAACCCGCATCAGCGATAGTTCGTAAACGAGGGTCGTCAGGGATAACAGAGCGATTGCCCCATGTATGTGGTAGCGTTTCATAGGTATCTCTTCGCTTTGAGTAGGTTGTTACTGCCTAATAACCGTTAATCAAAGAGGCTCTCAATCATCAGGGGAATGCTGGTTCTGCCCGTTTTTTCAAAAGGTTCCTCGAAGTCGCCGACGATGGTTCTGAGGTACGCCGTCCCCTGGATGGAGTAGCTTAATTCGTCGAGCGTTTCACCGAGAAGCGACTCGATAAGTAAGGCGTGATCCAGTTCCAGCGGAAAAAAAACAAGGGTGACGCCCGCCGGGGTGATATTGTATTCGGCGTCAAGCTCGCCTGAACCGACCCGGACGCCGTTGAACTCCAATTGGTAATCGGCACCGACGAGGGTTCCCCCGAAGGCGTTCGGATTATCCAACTCCACGCTGACGATGACCGGTGAAGTGGCGAGCCCGAGCTCCCACTCCTCGATGTCCAAAATATCAACCGTTGGTTGAATCACCTCTGGGCCGCAGGCGAGCGCCAGCATTATCAAGCATAGAAGCAAGATGCGCTTCGGACAGTTTAAGGGACGCTGCTGAATACTGTCGCGAGCCGGCACCCTCCTGAAGCAAGCAGCAATTATCATACCAAAGTGTGGCTCGGTTCGTCAAGGGAGGTGCTTGACCGCCCGCCCTCCGCGGGTTAATATAAACCGTAGGATGGCCTGGATTATACGAGATTTCAAGGGTGACCCGCTCCCCATCGTCTTGGAGACCCTGCGTCGCCCGGGGGCGGTGGCGGTTCTTTTAACCGACACCACCTACGGACTCGTGGCCCGAGCCTCCGACGATAAAGCGGTGAAGCGGATCTACAGTCTGAAGAGGCGCGCTGCTGACAAGCCGTTTCCCTACCTCTTCGGGGCGACTTACTGGGTGGAGCGCTACTGCAACGTGGCCGACCCGCGCCGCCGGGCCCATGTGAAGATCACCTGGCCGGGGCCGCTGGGGGCCTATGTCTGGCAGGATGACTACTCCCCGGGTGCCGACACCCGCTGGCGACCGCTGGCAAACCACTTCTGGCCCGGTCCCCTGACCATCGTCCTGCCGGCGGGGGATGCGCTCCCCAAGGCGGGTCTGGCCGGCGGTGATTCCGTGGCCTGCCGCGTACCGGGCGACGACTTCCTCCTCCGCATCTTCACCGTGCTCGACGAGCCGCTGGTCGCCCCGAGCGCGAACATCGCCGGCGAGCCCTCACCCACATCGGTCGAGCAGGTGATCGAGACCTTTGAGAGCGGCGTGAACCTGATCGTGGACGGCGGAACGGTGAAGAACCCGCTGGCATCCACCGTTCTCGATCTGACAGGGGAGCAGCCGAAAATCCTGCGTGAGGGACGGATTCCCATCTCGAAAATCTCGGCCGTCATCGGGCCGGTGGAGATATAAACTGGGAGGCATGGTGAGGGTAGCCATCGCCTGCGATCATGGCGGAATTTCGGTTAAAAACGCGGTGTGGGCCTGGTGCCGGCAGCGGGGCTACGAGGTGCTCAACATGGGCACCGACACCGAGGAGTCGGTGGACTACCCCGATTACGCCAAAATCGTCGCCGAGGCCGTGGCCTGGGGGAAGGTGGACCGCGGCGTGCTGGTCTGCACCAACGGCATCGGCATGTGCATGGCGGCGAACAAGGTGCACGGCGTCCGGGCGGCACTGGTGCGCATCCCCGAAAACGCCGTCCGCTCACGCGCCCACAACGACGCCAACGTCCTCTGCCTCGCCGGGCAGTTAGATACTCCCCCCGACCTGCCCGGACTCCTGACCGCCTGGTTCGACACTCCCTTCGAGGGCGGCCGCCATGCGCGCCGGGTGAAAAAAATCATGGACATCGAGGGGTAGACGAAAGAGGCTTAGGAGCTGATTACCCCTCACCCCCAGCCCCTCTCCCAGAGGGAGAGGGTGGCAATGGCTAATTTTCCTTATTTTCCCTCGCCCCTTTGGGGAGAGGCTCATAAATCGTTTCCCCTCCCCCCTTTGGGGGGAGGGCCAGGGAGGGGGGTGCATAATCACCGGCGACACGGGCCTGCGCTTCATCTACATCACCTGCGCCGACGGGGCCGAAGCGGAGAAGATCGGCCGGGCGCTGGTTGGCGAACGCCTGGCCGCCTGTGTTAATATCCTTCCGAACGTTCGTTCTGTTTACCGCTGGAAGGGGGAGATCGAGGAGGCGGACGAGGTGGTCTTAATCGCCAAGACGAAGGCGGGGCTGGTGGATGCGCTCACCGAACGGGTGTTCGCCCTGCACTCCTACGAGGTCCCCTGCGTCGTCGCCCTGCCCATCACCGGGGGAATCGGGAGTTCCTGGGGTGGATTGAGAAGGAGACGGGGTAACGACAACCTCTGCCCCAACTGCAACATTGATTTTATTAAGTGAAAGGTTTAAGATCTTTTAAGCTAATAATCCTACCTTCTTTAGCTTGTTGTAACATCAAGGTGATACTATGTTAAAGGATAACATTCAAGAAAAGAGACGTATCCTCTTAAACTTAAGATTAAGGTACTCTGCTCAAAGTCAACCATTAAAAGACAATGCAGTTGATTTAATCATTGAACAAGTTATTTTTAATTACTCAGATAAGTCAGGCTTATCAGCTCATAATATTCATAATAATATTACTAAACTCCTTAAAGGTAGGTCATTAAATTTTAAGTTAATAAAACAATCTCTTAGTAGATTAGTAGAAAATAAAGTTGTTGAAGAAGATAAAGACACATTTACATTAACTAAGAATGCTTTAAGTAGAATAGGAAAAGAATTAGATGAAAAGGAATCACAATATGATTTTGTATTCAAAAAGGTCTTTATGCGTTTTGGGATTGAATCAGATGAATATTATGAACCATTTTGGGTTTTATTAACAGCTATATTTGCGAGACTTGGTGAAGATTGTGTTGAACTTATAAAAGGTAAGTCTTTGTTAGATTTTTCCCTAGATAATTTTATTGATGATGAGCTAAGAAATATTAATATTAACTACTCTATAGATATTAATGTCTTAAAAAGTATCTTACACTTCTTTATAAATGAGAGGGATCCTTATTTCGATAATATTAAGTGGACATTGGCCCAAAATTACTTTATTTTAAATATGTTGGGGTTTGATAAAGGTGGTCATTTATTAAAAAGAGAATTATTTAAAGATGGTATATTTTATTTAGATACGAATGTCTTAATTGATGCTTTAATTATAGAAAAAAAACACCATACAGGTTTTTTAGCCTTAGTAGATGCATGCAAAAAAATAGGTATTGAATTAAAAGTTTGTAAAATTTCTGTTAACGAGATGATAAAATGGTCTGATTCTCAACGCACATTATTAAATAAAATTAAGAACCGTATACCTAAAGAAACAGAAGAAAAAATTGATAATATATTTTATAAGAAATATCTTAAAGAAAGAGAACATGTAGAAGAACCTGATATAAATAATATATTTAGTGTTTTTAATAATCCCAAAAGTATTTTAGATGATTACGAAATTGATTATGTTGATGAAAAATGGTTTGATGATAATTTGGATAACTATTCTATTACAAGTTTAAAAGAACGTATCATATTTAAATATAAAGAAATGAGGATTAAACCAAAAAATGAAAGAGCAGCTTTACATGATGCTCTACTGATAAGTTGGGTTTGTGAAGAAAGGAAAGCTAATAAAAAGAATTGGGTTGTTACGATGGATACAACCTTACCTCATATCTATCCAAAAGGTTGCCATGATTCAATAGCAATTACATTAGATGTTATTCTACAATGGTTATCTCCTTTTGTAGAAGTAAATAAAGAAATGCACGCAACTTATTCTGAGATGTTACGACATCGAATTTTACCGAAAGAAAGATTTTTCGATATGCGTGATTTCGCAATGTTATATGAGATGAATGTAACATGTAAAAATTTACCTGCTGCAGATGTGGAAAATTTTATAAATTACATAAAAAAGGAATTTCCTAGATTGGATTTATCGGAACCAAAAGATAGAGAAAAATTGACATATGAATTTCATAAGTATTTCGCTAGCCCAAATGAGAAATATAAGAATGAAATACAAAAATTAGAGAATCGAATTAATGATATGGGAGGGAAGATGAAGGAAATGGCAGATACATTCGAAGAAAAAATGGATGAGAAGGATAGGAATTACAAAAAAGAAATTAGTGAAATCAAGATACAAATAAATAATAAGGATGCTGAGTTATCAATATTAAAACAGGATTCAATACGAAAGTCCGCACAATCACGTTTAACAGGTACAATTTTAATTGCATTGTTAGTTAGTGTAATTATTTTTGTTTTGATAGGCTTATTGGGCGAGGGAGCTAATTATCTACAACAAATTTGTAATTCTTGGGGTTTTCTACTTTTTATACCACCAACATATTTTATTGTAGGTTACTTATTGATTGGTAAAAGAAGATTTAAATATTTACCAACATTGTTAATGTTACCATTTAAGCCGTTTATTAAGGAAGTTAGGGGAGACAATGACATTACTCCGTAGCTTCGACCCCGAGATTGCCGACGCCATTGCCGGCGAGATTGACCGACAGGCAGACGGCATCGAGCTCATCGCATCGGAAAACTTCGTCAGCCTCCCCGTCCTGGAGGCGATGGGCTCCGTCATGACCAACAAGTACGCCGAGGGCTACCCGGGCAAGCGGTACTACGGCGGGTGCGAGTTCGTGGACGACGCGGAGCGCCTGGCGCGCAACCGGGCCAAGGAGCTCTTCGGCTCCGAGCGGGCCAACGTCCAGCCCCACTCGGGCACCCAGGCGAACATGGCGGTCTTCTTCGCCTGCTGCGACCCGGGCGACACGGTGATGGGCCAGTCGCTGACCCACGGCGGGCACCTGTCCCACGGCCACCCGGTCAACTTCTCCGGTCGCCTCTACAACGTGGTCCAGTACGAGGTCCACCCCGAGACCCTCCGGCTGGATTACGATATAATCCGCGACCAGGCCAAGCAGTGCAAGCCGAAGATGATTATGACCGGCGCCAGCGCCTACCCGCGCTTCATTGATTTCGAGGCCTTCCGCTCGATTGCCGACGAGGTGGGGGCCATGCTGGTGGCGGACATCGCCCACATCGCCGGGATGGTGGCCGTGGGGCTGCACCCGGACTCGATTCCCTATGCCCACTACACGACGACGACGACGCACAAGACGCTGCGCGGCCCGCGCGGGGGGCTCATCCTCACCGACAAGGCTAACTACAAGGCGCTGCAGAAGAACGTCTTCCCCGGCATCCAGGGCGGCCCGCTGATGCACGTCATCGCGGCCAAGGCCGTGGCGCTCAAAGAGGCCCTGCAACCGGAGTTCAAGGACTACCAGCAGCGGATTCTGGACAACGCCAAGGCGCTGGCGGGGTACTTAATCGAGGAGGGCTTCGAGCTGGTCACCGGCGGCACGGACAACCACCTGATGCTCGTGGACATGCGCTCGAAGGGGCTGACGGGGAAGGATTTCGAGGAGGCGCTCGAGCGGGCGGGCATCACCGTCAACAAGAACACCATCCCCTTCGACCCCGAGAGCCCATTCGTGACCTCGGGGGTGCGGGTGGGCACTCCGGCGGTGACGACGCGGGGCTTCGGAGATTCCGAGATGAAGAGGATTGCGGAGTGGTTCGGGCGCGTGGCCGCCGATCACACCAACGAGGACCTGGCGAAGAAAATCAAGGGCGAGGTGAAGGAGCTATGTAAAAACTTCCCGCTCTACGCCGAGCTGGAGGTTTAATTAGCCCCAAGGTATAAAAAAAGGCCGCCCCCGGGCGGTCTTTTTCACCATTTCTTCAGATCGAAGTCTTCAACTATCCCGTCGTCAATATTAATCGTTACCGACGCCAGTTCCTCGATGTTCGAGTTGTAAAGCGTGATATGCGCGTAGTCGTTTTCGTAAAAATATGACGCATAGCAGCGCAGGCCGTAGCAGACGTCGTCGTCACGGCCGGTGATGTAGCGGTAGCAATTGATGGCCAGGAATAACCAGTCTTCTACGTCGCTTGAAGCGTAATTGAGCTCTCTTGTGTTTAACCATCCCCGTTCTTCAAAGGTGGTCGTGGCGCCGTCGGGGTGGACTATCACGTGGACGTCCGGGCCGTACACGATGTTCGGATTCGTGTACACGATGTGCCAGAATGGATGCTGCACGCCGCCGTAGAGGTGCCCGTTGCAGTCCAGGTAATTCGCCTCAAATTCGTACTTTATTAAACCGTCGCTGTACCGTTCCCGTACGAGGTCGTCCGCGATGTTCTGCGCCCAATCCCAGTCGCATACGTCGGTCTGCCCGGTGCCGGTTAAGAGGTCGCATCCCGCGAATATCAGGATGGTGCACAGCAGCCGTATTGCTTTTATGGGTTTGTCTTTCAAGGTCTAAAACCAGAACTCGGTTATCTGGTTGTTCCAGGGCAGAAGCTCCACGTACCCGAGGCCTTCGAGCTCTTCGTTGAAAAGATATATCGTCACTAAATCACATCCGTACAATTGTGATTCGCAGTCGAGCTCGTAACAGACATCGTCGTTGCGGCCGGTCATCTCGCGATAAACTTGGGAGGCGGTCAGGAGCCACGATTGTACGTAGTGTGAGTTGTAGGTCGAGCTCAACGGCACGTTGTAGTAGTAAGAAGAATCGTACTCGAAGATGCTGAATTGCCCGTCCTCGTGGATGAACACCCACAGGACCCTTTCCGTGCCGTCGGAGAAGTAGACGTCCCACTCGGGGAAGGTCATTCCTTCGTACAGGTTGCCGCTAATGTTGAGGTACTCGGCGCCGAAGCTCCTCACGTACCAATGTTCCCCGTACCGCTCGTCCACGGCATCGCGGGCTATGGAATAGGCCCAGTCCCAGTCGGTGCCGTCGCCGTCGGCGTCCACGCCCAGGCTGCACGCCAACACCAAGAGAGACGCAAACGCGATGAGCCATTTAAAACGCATTGAACCCTCAAACGGTAGCCTCGGGTAGTATAATTGACCCCGCGGTGTTGAGCAACGATTATCCCACCGGTGAATTGATGACCGATACCTTCGTGGCGCTGGATGTGGAGACAACGGGGCTGGACGCACGGACGCACCGGGTGGTGGAGATCGCCCTGATCCGCTTCGAGGTCGGGGAAGAGGTTGACGCTTGGAGTAGCCTGGTCAATCCGGGCTGTAACATCCCGCCCGACGCGACGGCGATCCACGGCATCGGCGACCGCGACGTGACCGGTGCGCCAGCCTTCGTCGAGCTGGCCCCGACCGTCGCGGAAAGGATAGCGGGGAAAACCTTGTTGGCCTACAATGCGCCCTTCGATTTCGGCTTTTTGGTTTCTGAGATGGCCCGAGGTGGGAGGCCGGTCCCGCCCCTGGCTATCTGGCTCGATCCCTTACCCCTGGTGCGGAGGAGATTGACTTACGGCCGCGCGACGCTGCCGGTTGCCTGCCGCGAGTTGGGCGTGTCTTTACCTCGGGCGCACCGGGCTGCCGACGACGCCCGAGCGGCGGGCCTGTTATGGCTCAAGCTCACCGGTTACTCTAATTGAGACGTTGTTGAGATGAAATCTGGCGGTAATGAGGCTATATTGTGGTGAGCGTGAGCGGTAGGTTTGGAATCCCCCCGCCGCAGATTGGCCCCGGGGTTCCTTTAACTCGGGAGAGGGAGACGGCAATGGACAGTCTCTTTGGCGTGCTCACCATCAGGTACGAGCGCAGACCCTTCCGCTCCAAGAGACTTGGGGCCTGACGAGCGCTTACGCGGCTAAGAAGGGGCGGTTTTCGGACCGCCCTTCTTTTTAAGCCCCGCCGGTCACGGTTGACACACCGGACTTTCCTTCTTAGACTTGGTTCGTTGGTATCAAAGGGGTGCCCGTTTGGAGAAGGTTCCGCTCACGCTCATCAAGCTACGCGATGGTCGGCTGGTTCCCTACGACAAGGATTGGGTTTCGGCCCAGGTGATGACCGCCGCCCAGGCCGTCGGCAAGGAGGATCCTCTCTGGCCGGCCGAGGTGGCCGAGGCGGTCACGCTCTACCTGCGGCGGAGGGCGACGGTCGCCGTGCCCACCGAGGAGCAGGTAGAGGAGGCCGTCGTAA
>DAOVLG010000356.1 GCA_030631385.1 Candidatus Coatesiibacteriota bacterium
ACCCGGTGGCAGGGGATGACGAGCGGCAACGGATTGGCCCCCACCGCTCCCCCAACGGCCCGAGCTCCCCCGGGACACCCAACCCCGGCCGCGACCTCGCCGTAGGAGCGCGTCTCGCCGTAGGGAATCGCCCCGATCTCCCGCCAGACACGCCGCTGGAACTCGGTGCCGACCGGGTTCAGGGGAAGATCAAAAGTCCGTAAGGTTCCGTTCAGATAGGCAAATATCTGCTCGATGGCCGCACGCATGAGCGGATCGTCGGGACGCGGCCTTTCACCGGCTTCGGGGGTGTAACCGCCCGCCAGGAGTTCGATCCGGGTCAGGGCGTTACCGGTTGCCTCCACGGCGATGTTGCCCCAGCCGTAGGCGCTCCAGGGGACTACCATCCAGGCGAAGCGTCTGCCCTCGGCCATACTACTGAACCGTCCCCGTGTCGCCGGTTCCCGAGGGAAGCACCGGTGTCGAATCCTCTGGCTCGGCGGGCGCCGGGCTCTCGAGGCCGATCTTCCACTCGTTCCCCTCGAGAACGAAAAAGACGAACCCCTCGCCTCCGGTAGGCGTATTGGGCGTGCGCCAGGAGACCTCGGCGGTGCCGCGCTCGGCGTCTATGACCTCGCTCACGATCTCCACCTCGTCGGCAAAGCTAGTTTCAGCCTGCTTGGCGGCGTCCACGATCATCTTTTCGGCGCTGAGGTCCAGTTCCGGCACCTCCCGATTCATCTCTACGGCGAGACGCCCGAGCTCCCCTAAAGCGCTCTCGGAATAATAGGCCGTGAGGCGGCCGTACTCGCCGCGGCGGACCGAACGCACGTAGGCCATGTACACCTCGGCCGGTGCGACCTCCGGCAGACTTACCACGGTATCGGGTGTCTGCTCGGAAGCGGGCTCCTCCTCCCCGCCGGCACACCCCAGTACGACAATTAGGACGAGATAGCCCAGGGCGGCCAGGAGTCTCATCCGGTCCATCCGACTCTCCTTACATCGGCATTGGCGGAGGCGATTATAGCACAAGCCCTACACGAAAAAGGACGCCCCGCGGGGCGCCCTTCGTAGTGATGCAACAGGCCTAGTCGGGGATGGGCACGTTGGTATCGATGAGCGTGGAAAGGACTGTGGGGACCATAGAACCAAACTCGTTGGTGTATTGCTGAATCATCACCCAGCCGAACTCGGGAACGAAGGTGTAATCTATCTGGAATTTGTAATCTTCCCAATCCTCTGGATCCACCTCACCGTCCTCGAAGGTCACGTCGCCGGTGAACTCGATCAGGTAGGCGGTCAGGGTTTCCTTGTCGTACTCGAAGTCCACGGTGTCGGCGACCTCGGCAACCAGGTCGAAGCCCAGGCTGTCAATCTCCTCGGGGGGAAAGATGCCGAACATCCAGGTCGGTATGCCGGAGACTTCCCAGGCGTCCCAGTTGTCTCCCTCATCAATGCCGTAGTCGTCCCACTTGAGCAACGTAAGTGGATCGTCATCCCAGAGGGCCCACTCCTCACGGCTGTCGTCCTGGTATATCTCAATCCCGATAAATTCGACAGAATCTTCCTCGTCGTCAATGATGGTGCTGTCCCAGTAGTCGCCTTCGGGATCATCGTCATAGTGGTTACGTATCCGCTGTTGCCCGGCCAGGAGGTAGCCCGGATCGTCAATGATGGTCTGGGTCACGGTGCCGGTTTGGTCACCTGTTAGTTCGTACTGCCAGTAGTTATCCTGGTCGTTGGGGAAGAAGGCCTGGGTGTCAATCTTCTGCTGGCCGTTGCCGTCGCCGTTGGTTCCCGTGGTGCAGCCGGCGAGGATCAGCGCCAGGCCCGCAATTAACACTAAAAGAAGCTTCCGCATCGGTTCCTCCTTAGGATTTAACAAAAGGGATGTGTGGGGTGCAGTCGGGTAAACAATTGAGTTAGTATAGCACGTTTAGAACCGATTTCCAATCCTACCCAAAGCTTGACACCGCCCCCGCCCTGTGCTACTTTCTCGTTCTGTTGACGCGGGAATAGCTCAGTGGTAGAGCGTCGCCTTGCCAAGGCGAGGGTCGCGAGTTCAAATCTCGTTTCCCGCTCCACGGGCCCGAAGGGGCCCGCCTTTTATGTGTGATGCGATAGCTCAAAGTATCAGCCAAAGGTTAGCGTACCGTTTACAGCATTCACCGCGTGCCCGACGGGGCCCGCCTTTTATGTGTGATGCGATAGCTCAAAGTGTCAGCCAAAGGTTAGCGTACCGTTTACAGCATTCACCGCGTGCCCGACGGGGCCCGCTTTTTTACGGCCCGTCTTTTTGGGGTGGATTTTTTCGTTGTAAAGTCGCCCCTCTGCGGGCGACCGCGTAATCAAGGCAGCGAGGCGCAGGCACCCCGCTCTACATTATTGTGGGTGCGTTCTCGGAAGAAACCACTGGGATCGGCGACGATATACCTCGCGGGGTCGGGATGCAACACCCGGCGTTGCCCCGCCCTTTAATTCGAGCTAGCGCGTTATCACCAACCTCTGTGTCGCCGCTCCACCTTCTGTTTGAGCCTGGATAAGGTACACCCCCGAGGGCAGGCCGCCGGACCACACCGTGAGCTCGTTCCGTCCGGCGGTCATGTGGCCC
>DAOVLG010000368.1 GCA_030631385.1 Candidatus Coatesiibacteriota bacterium
CCCGGCTGCGGTCCTCGGTGAGAGAGTAGGCGTTCGTGTTGACGATGGGAGCGACCCCGCTCTCGCGGGTGTAGGCGGCCAGTGGGGCGAGTCGGGGGTGACAGAGCGGTTCGCCGAAGAGGAATAGTTTAGCGTAGCCGATCCCCATACCGGCCAGTTGGGAAATTATGCTCCGGTAGAGCCCGTCGTCCATCAGGGTCAGCCGTCGGGTGAGCCGATCGCGGGGACACATCACACAGTCGAGGTCACAGGTGTTGTTGATCTCGAGGTGAACGTAAAGAGGCCGGGGATAAGCGCCGGTTAGCTTGAGGGAAAGGGCGTTGCGGAAATTACGGAGACGCCGGGAAACGGATGCGGCTGTTTTTTTCAACATGGCGAATCGCTGTCTACAGGAACGCCAAACGAGAAGGAGGGCCTACTGTGGTAACAAGGGGTTACAGCCCCTTGACCGAGGCATCCGCTCGCGGGGGTAGTGTTTGAATTGAGGAAGGTCCTCCCCGCAGGGCTGTAAGCCAAACGCTCAGCGCGACGTGAATAACGAGCAGTATTCTGGGAACCGCTCGCGACGATAGGTCATCGAATATTTAGGGTCATCCTCGCGTAACTGGGTCCAGCATCATGTTGGTGAGAGAGAGATAATAATTTTATGATTATCACCAACCATGAACAGTTTGTATCGCGCCATCTATTCTGGCCGTGCTGCGTAGGTGTTTACCATCCCGGCACCGATAGAGGATGCGATGTGGCAGATGGCAGTATGTTTGACTATCACGTCAAGTGTCCGGCGTACACACACCGAATCCACGACTGCCGAGGCGGTGGCACAGGTTTTTGCAGGAGGAGGCTTGACAAATTTTATCAAGTTTCATTTGCGCAAAAACTGTGCCACCGCCGGCGGGGGGCGCGTGAACTCGCCCGAACCAGACGACGACGGTTTGCGTAGCGAGGTAATCGGTGCCGACATCGTCTTGGACTCAAGCATAGACAACAACGGAAACAGAACCTATAGGTGTCCGTAAAGCGGATTCAGACGCAACCTCAGTCCATTCATCCGAGAGAGATCGTTTCTATTAAACCATAGAAACGATTAAAAGGCCTGGAATAACAGCGTGACACTCAATAACGCCGGTCCACCATCGGGTGATGATCCCTGATTTATGAAAAGGAACCGCTCGCGGTGATATACCTTCAAATATCGGTGATTGTCCTCGCGGAGCTTGGGTCCAGCGCCTTGCGCCGTGTAACTGATTAGCGAACTAAATAAGGCATCGCTCGCGGCGGTTGCTCACGAATTACCTAAACCTCTCCCCGCGGAACTGCGATCCAACGCGCTGCGTTGGTGCGAGAGGCGGGATTTGAACCCGCACGGCCTGGGCCACTGGATCCTAAATCCAGCGCGTCTGCCAATTCCGCCACTCTCGCTCACTAAGCGGCGGGGGATCATCCCCCGCCCGGTTGGCGAACACTTCAGCATCAAGGGATTCACAAACCCCGAGGGTAATGCGGCGGGAAGCGGGCCTACTCGCTGGCCCACTCATCGAGGAAGCGGGCGATGAGCTCACGCTCGTCCATCTCGATCCGCCTCTGCTCCTCGATGCTGACCCGTTTGAGGGTGTCGTCCCGGATCTCGGCGATAACCGAGACGTGCTGTTCCCGCAGAAGCTGCTTAAACTGGGTCAGGGCCTCGTCGGTATCCACGGCTCCGAGCCATTCGGTCTTCCGACGGTAAACAATGCTCCCGCCAATGAAAACCAGGGTGACGATGTAGGGGGAATCCACGTCTCCTCGGGTTTCCGACTGAACGTGGTAAACCTCACCCTCGATTTCGATGTTGTCGTTGTGGCCCGGTAGGAGCATACGTTTCTCCAAAGCAGCTACCACACCGTTTTGATTATACTCCATACAGTCAAACTTGGCCAGACAATAGGAAGGGCTCAATCGAGGGGATCGTAGGTCTGATCCTCCTCCGTTCCACGATCGGGGGCCACCCACAGACCCCTTTTCTCCAGTTCCCGGGCGAGATAGACGACGAGTTCGCGGCAGCCGGCACCCTCGACAGCCGAGATGGGCAGGACCGTCTTCTCCACTTTCTCCCGCAGCCGTTCCAGATTCGTGCCGGCCTCGGGCAGATCCACCTTGTTGGCGATGACCAGGGTGACCTTCTCGGCCAGCTCGGGGCTGTGCGCATCCAGCTCACCAACCACGACCCGGTAATCTTCTAAGGGGTCTCGCCCCTCGGTGCCCGCCGCATCCACCACCACGGCGACCAGGCGCGTTCGCTCGATGTGCCGGAGAAAATCGTGGCCCAGTCCTACACCCTCACTCGCCCCCTCGATCAAACCGGGGATATCGGCCAGAACAAAGGCCCTCTCACGGTCGAGCTCGACCACGCCGAGGTGGGGCGAAAGGGTGGTGAACGGATAGGCGGCGATCTCCGGCCGGGCGTTGGTCAACCGCGAAAGGATTGACGACTTACCGGCGTTGGGCATCCCGGCCAGACCCACATCAGCGATGAG
>DAOVLG010000148.1 GCA_030631385.1 Candidatus Coatesiibacteriota bacterium
CGGCCGATCTGGATAAACCGACCCTCTACCTGGACCGGGGAGGGGTGGTCGAGGTGAGCGCCACCCAGTACTCCACCAGTCCCGCAGCACATCGTCCGCGTCGTCACCCAGACTACCGGCGACTACCCCTACCTCATCACCCGCCGGGGGAACGCCCTCTACCTGGACATCATCACCGAGGAAGCCGATCCCTTCGCCGGCCTGAGCTACGGCTACACCTCCTCGATTGACCTGGAGAACGTGGAGACCTACGTCACCGCCGAGGCCAGCACGACCCTTTTGTTGCAGAACGGAGAGACCGGCGTCATCGGCGGGCTGTTGCGGCGAAAAACCGAGCTGGTCGAGCAGGGGGTGCCGCTACTGTCGAGTATCCCGGTCCTGGGCCCGTTATTCAAGAGCACCTCGGACTCCGCTGAGCTGCGGGAGCTTCTGATCTTCGTCACCCCACACCTGGTCCGCCCGGAGTAGAGGTCACAAAAAAGCTTACCCTTCAACTATGCAGGCGGTCGGTGCCGCCTTTTTCCACACAAAGGACGAGGTAACGGACGAGAAGCGCACGCCTCTTCCTAACTCCCCTTGAACGGTGCCACAGTAAATAAGCCCGCTGACCTCACCGGGTGAGATCAAGGTCAACTTCGAGTAGAAAGCGGTAAATAACCGGGATGCAACGCCCACGTTGCCGGCGGCCTTTGCAGGGCGGGGTCTTGAGCACCACGCCGACCGGTCTTCAACCTGGTTCATAAACGGGTGATGATCCCGCGGTAAAAGCAGCCTTCGAATAACACGCTTGAGGAATAAAAAAGGGCGGCTTTTCAGCCGCCCCTTATACGTAGAACACTCCCGAGCTAGGGCACCTCGTTCTTTATCCGGCCCCAGGATGTCTCATCTACGTCGCTCTCATCGTCGTCGGCTTCTCCGGGGTTGGTCACATCGGAGGGATCGCCGGGATCGGGGGCTCCCTCGAACTGGAAATCAACGCCGAAGGAGTTGAGCGAGTAATCTGAACCGTGGCAGGTGGAGCAGGAGTAAACGTTACCGTTGGGGATCCGCGAGTTGTACGAACCCCAACCCACCAAAACGACGCTCATGACGACAAGCACACCGGTCAACATGAGCTTCCTCAACAGCCAATCCTCCTTCTTCGTTTACCATAACCGGCGGATTACAAGCTACGGCTCAGGACGGCACTAGCTGCACTTCGAGTAGCCGCAGGCCGGGCAGATAAGGCATCCCTCGGCGAAGTAGAGCTGTCCGCCGCAGTCCGGACACGCTGTCTTAACCGGGAGCATCACCTTCGGCTCACCCCCGTTGTTTCCGTCCCCGGAATCGTAGTCCACCTTGCCGTTGATTGCCGTGAAGGACATCTGCTTAGCGTTGCGCCTGCCGAAGCCGTGTTTATCGGGGTCCAGGTAGAACTGGATGGCCCGGGCGATGGCGTCGGGGCAGGAGAGGATCTGCTCGCCGCCGTGCCAGATCGGGCTGGGGCAGCGGATACCGCGGAGCTGTTCGATGATGGTATTTATGTCCACGCCGGCGCGGATGGAGGTGGAGATCAGCCGGCTCACAGCCTCACTCTGACTGGCCTCGCACCCGCCGGCTTTGCCCATCGTGACGAAGACCTCGCAAAGCCCCTCGACATCCTCGTTGATGGTCACGTAGAGGGTTCCGCAGCCGGTGGTCATCTTGATCGTATGGCCCTGGGTGACCATGGGGCGCGGACGCGGCTCCCGCGGTTTCTCCGCCTCCCTTTTTTCGATCTGACCGATGTTCAAGACCTGGGCGTCACGCGAGCCGTCGCGGTAGACGGTGATCCCCTTGCAGCCCAGTTCGTAGGACAACCGGTACGCCTCGGCGATCTGCTCCCCGGTGGCGCTTTTGGGGAAGTTGATCGTCTTAGAGACGGCCGAGTCAACGTACCTCTGGAAGGCGGCCTGGATGCGGATGTGATCGGCCGGTTCTATCTCGTGGGCGGTGACGAAGACCCGCCGGACCTCCGCGGGCAACTCGTCGAGATCGGCGACGGAACCGTGCTCGGCCACCTCGGCAAAGAGCTCCTCGGAGGCGAAGCCCCGCTTCTCGGCGACCTCCCGGAAGAGGGGGTTAATCTCGGGCAACCTGTCGCCGTCGAGCACCCGCCGGTAGAAGGCTAAAGCGAAGTAGGGCTCGATCCCCGAGGAGCAGCCGGCGATGATCGAGATGGTGCCGGTGGGAGCGATGGTGGTAAGCGCGGCGTTGCGAAGCTTTGGACCCTTATCGCGGGCGTAGGTCGAGTGGGGGTAGTTGGGAAAAAGTCCCCGCGTTTCGGCCAATCCCTCGCTCGCCTCGAGCGCCTGTTTTTGGATGAAGCTCATCACCTCTCCGGCGACCTTGACCGCCTCGGGAGAGTTGTAGGGAATCCACAACCGGCCCAGCATGTCGGTGAAACCCATCACGCCGAGCCCGATCTTACGGTTGGCCTTAGTGGTTTCGGCTATCTCGACCAGGGGATAGCAGTTGATGTCCACCACGTTGTCCAGGAAGTGCACGGCGTCGTGGACGGTGCGACCAAGCTTGTCCCAGTCAATCTCATACCCGTCACCGGAGCGCTTGAGCATCCGTCCCAGGTTGAGGCTGCCCAGGTTGCAGGATTCGTAGGCCAGAAGCGGCTGCTCCCCGCAGGGGTTCGTGGACTCGATCTCGCCGATCTCGATGAGGGTATTGGCGGCGTTGATCCGGTCAATGAAGACGACGCCGGGTTCACCGGTGGCCCAGGCGTTGTGGACGATTTTATCGAAAACCTCCCTCGCCTTCAGGTGTCGGACCACCTCGCCGCCCTTGGGATTGATCAACGGATAGGTACCGTTCCTCTCCACGGCCTCGAGAAAGGCGTCGGTGACGGCCACGGAGATGTTGAAGTTGGTGAGCTGGTCGAGGTCCTGCTTCGAGTCTATGAACTCGAGGATGTCGGGGTGATCCACGCGCAGGATGCCCATGTTGGCGCCGCGGCGGGTCCCCCCCTGCTTGACCGCCTCGGTGGCCGCGTTGAACACCCTCATGAAGCTCACCGGCCCCGAGGCCACCCCCATGGTGCTGGCGACCAGCGAGTTCCTCGGACGCAAGCGGGAGAAGCTGAAGCCCGTTCCCCCGCCGGACTTGTGGATCAGCGCGGTGTGCTTGATCGAATCGAAGATCTCCTCCATCGAGTCGCCCACCGGCAGGACGAAGCAGGCCGAGAGCTGCCCCAGCTCCCGCCCGGCGTTCATCAACGTCGGCGAGTTGGGCAGGAACTCGAGATTCGTCATCATCTCGTAGAAACGGGCCGCCGTCGCGTCCACATCCACAGAGTGGGTGAGGTCGGCGTAGGCCTCGTCGGCTGAGGCGATGGACATCGCGACGCGCCGGAAAAGCTCCTCGGGCGACTCGACGGTCCGCCCCTCGTCGTCGCGTCTCAGGTAGCGCCGCTCGAGTACGGTGACGGCGTTATCGGTCAGTGCCAGCGGCATGGTGACTCCCACATTCTGAAACGGCCCACCGTTAGGCTATTTAAATTTGGTAACGGCCCCTGCTATGGCAAGCTTAGAAGCCTATGCACCTGAGGAATCAGCCTAATCCTGGAGTGGAGGGCCGACGCCCGGATGCACGCCCGCAGCAGTTCCTCCCCGGAAAGCTCCGGCCTCCCGTCGGGGCCGTGGATCGGCTGGAGGGTCACCTCCACCTCCGGGGCGACCTCGTTCGCCAGCCGCAGCGCACGCTCCACCTCTGCCCAGGGGGTTTTTTTTCCGAAGATTATCTTGACTACCAGCTCAACGTCGGCTTTCTGGCAAATCTCCAGGAACTTCCCCGACTCCTCCCAGTAGGCCCTCCCGCAGTGGAAGGGGAGCTTGACGTCGGCGGCCACGACATCGAGGTCAGGCAGTAGCGGCGGCAGCGCTTCGTGGTGTATCCCGGCCGTCTCCAGGTAAACCGCCAAGCCCAGCTTACGGACCAGCGGTAACAGCTCCAACAGGAACTCGGGGTAGAGCAGCGGCTCCCCGCCGGTTAGCGCCAGATGGACGTGCCCCGGCGCCCGCTCCTCGAGCCCCTTAATCTCCCGGAGAACCTCGCCGGTCTCCAGTGGGTTCGGGAGAGAGAAAAAGTCACCGCTCCCCGGCTCCCGCTCGATCCTCGCCGGCGTCTCCGGGTCCGTGTACGTGTCGCAGTAGTCGCACCCCAGGTCACACCCGGCCAGGCGGAGGAAGATGTGGCGACGCCCCACGTGTGGCCCCTCGCCGGCCAGGGAGGAGAAGATCTCGGCGAGGGGAGCGGTGGACATGTCGGCCTTAACTGCTTGATGGATCGGGATTAAAGGCCCCGAGGGTACTGTATTTGGGCCATTTCTAAGGATAGCATACCGTATCTTGTATGTCAACCGTTTTTCTGCCCGCAGGACCGAACCATAAGCATCCATTTTGGAACACAGAATGAAGCCCTGCCGTATTAAATTTCAGAAAATGCTATGATTGACTACGCAAAAAGCAAGGAAGGCGAAATGCGTAAATTAGTCCTTTTTACAACGCTGGTGGTTCTCATCGCCTCAACGGCCTTCGCCGAGGAGCTCTCGGGGGTTGACATCCTCCGTTTCATTCAGGAGGCCTTCATCTCGGTGGCATCCGAGGTCAGTCCCGCCGTGGTCTACATCGAGGTCAAAGCGGACGTTGATGAGACCTTCAGCTTCTTCTTCGGCCCCTGGGGCTTCGAGATGCCCCCCGAGCAGGAGGCCGCCGGATCGGGCTTCATCATTGATAAGGAGGGGTACATCCTCACCAACGCCCACGTCGTCGCCCGGGCCAACGAGATCGAGGTTACCCTCGCCGACGAGAGGACCTTCGAGGCCGAGCTCATCGGCATGGACCCGGACTCCGATGTCGCCCTGATCCGGATAATAGATGCCGACGATCTCCCGGTGGTCCGACTGGGCGATTCGGACGGGGTCCGCGTCGGCGAGTGGGCCCTGGCCATCGGCAGCCCCTTCGGCCTTCAGCAAACGGTGACCGCGGGCATCATCAGCGCCACCGGCCGCACCAACATGGGTTTAGCCAACTACGAGGACTTCATCCAGACCGACGCCTCGATCAACCCGGGCAACTCGGGCGGCCCCCTGGTCAACCTGGATGGCGAGGTTATCGGCATCAACTCGGCGATCCGCTCCGGGGGCGGCTGGATGGGCGAGGCCTACAGCATCGGCATCGGCTTCGCCATCCCGATCAACATGGCCAAGAGGATAGCCCAGGATCTGCGAGAACGGGGCAGCGTCGTTCGCGGCTGGCTCGGGGTCTCCATCCAGGACGTGACCGAGGAAATGGCCGAGGCGATGGATCTGAAAGAGACCAAGGGTGCGCGGGTGGCCGAGGTGCTTCCCGACTCACCCGCCGAGGACGCCGGTTTCAAGGTGGGCGACGTGGTGCTCGAACTGGATGGACAGAAGGTCCAGAACGCCAACGAACTGAAGAACAGAGTCGCCCTCCTCGCCCCCGAGGATCGGGCCGACTTCCTCATCAACCAGGATGGCAGGGAGAAGAGGATAACCGTGACGATCGGTGAGCGTCCCGCCGACCTTACCGCTTACTACGAGGAGTATAAACGGGAGGCGGGGGAATCGCGCGCCGTGGTCTCTCTGGGGATTGAGGTTC
>DAOVLG010000249.1 GCA_030631385.1 Candidatus Coatesiibacteriota bacterium
CATCCACGAAGCCACCCTCGGTGTCGAATATCTTCAGCATCTGGGCGGTGGCGTCGGCCACGTAGAGGAAGCCCTCGGCGCAGGCAATGCCGACGGGCTGCTGGAGATCACCGCCCGAACCGGAACCCGTGCAGAACGGTCCCTCATCCAGGGTGTACGTGTAGAGGTAAAAGTTGCCGGACTCGTCGTCGGTTACGGCCAGGTACGCGCTGTTTTCCGACGAGCCGATGAAGGCCAACCCGAGAGGATCGAGCACCACCCGGCCGTACTCGTCGTAGAGGGTTCGGGAACCGGGGTGGGGATTACCGCTCGAGTCGAGGAGGTAGAGCTCGGAGCCGTCCACGTCTATGACGAAGATCGAACCGGCGGTCGGCCAGTAGAGCATGTCCGCCGGTTCGGTGAGACCCGATGGGATGCTAAACTCGCCGGCGTATCCACCGTCCACCGGGTCGAAGGCGTCCAATCGGCCGTCTGTGGGGTCAGCCAAGAGGAGGTCGCCCAGCTCGGGGAAGTAGACGATGGTCATCGGGGCGTAGGGATCGTCGGTGTATTCGTCCATGAAGGACAGGTCCTGGACCCAGAGCGGTTGCCCCTCGAGGTCGTCGGGGGAGTAGGCCTTGAGCTTGCGCGCGATGGGGTCCACGACGTAGAGGTTGCCATCGGTGGTGACGACGTCCGAGGGGCTGTCGAGGTGGTGGTCCCGGCTGCCGAAGCTGCCGATGCGGCCGGTGACCTTGATGTAGTCCGAGTAGACCGACTCCGCCGTCAGGGTCAGCGTTTCGGTCTCGCCGGGGTCCAGGTCCACCGTGCCGGCGGCGGTGAAGGAGATAACCCCGTCGGAGTAGATGTCAACCTCCACCAGCCGGTCCGAGCCCGCTTCACAGGAGAGCCGGCCCGAGGCGCTGTCGCCGTCTATCTCGAGCTCGTACCATCTGTCCTCGTCAAAATCCGGGGCGGTGATCCTGACCCGCACCTTCTCCACGCCGAGCTCCCCCGGCGGATCCGCGATCACGAGCTCGAGGACCACCCGGCCCGGCTCCCCGCCGACCCCCGTCAGATCGCAGGCGCCGAGCGCACCGATGACGGCCGGGATCACGAGCAATCGCAACAATCTTCTCATCGGAATCCTCCCGGTTGGTCGGTGGGTTACCAGTTAATCTCGATATCAATGTGGGAGTCCTCGGAGGTCTCCCCGGGTTCGGCGGTTAGGTGAAGGGCGACCGCGGTGATGGCCACCGCCCCCATGGCGCCGGCGATGATCCAGGGGAAGCTGGTGGCGCCGGAGGTGCCCACGCCCGAGGTGAGGGTCTCCAGGGCCGATTCGGCGACGGCCACACCGCCGAGGTAGAGCAGATCGCCCGCCCAGGCTTTCAGCGCGACGATGTCGGAGGAGGTGAGCGGAGCCGCAGCCGTGGGTGTCCCCCCGGCGGCGACGGTGGTCTTCATCTGCTCTCCGAGCACGACCTCGGCTGTCCCTAGGGCGTCTGAGGCGACCACCTCGCCGTAGAGCACCTTGAACGTCGTCGCCCCGTCTTCGGCCACCTCGGCGGAGAAAAGGGTTCCACGCACTGCCCCCGAGGCGGTGGGGGTGGAGACGCGGAATCCGCGGGCGTCATCCTCGGCCCCGATCACGGCGGCGAGGACGGAGCCGTAGAAGGTGTGCACCTCGTAGCTCGTTCCCCGGGGTGAGACACGGAGTTTGGTGCCCGCCTTGATCTTTACGTGATGTGCGCTTCCGATTACCAGCTCCGCCGAGGAGTTGCGCGTGGCCTCGACAACGTCGCCCTCGTAAACGAGGTCACCCTTGGAGAGGTTGAAGGTGGACCAGTCGCGGGTCACGGTCACCTTCCCCACCAGGTCAACCACCCGCCCCAGGGACTCCTCGGCGAGGACCGGCGGAGCCAGGATAAAAACGAGAAGGCCTGCCAGGGTAAGGATGGGAATGAGCCTAAATCTTTGCAACATAGCGGTCCTCCCTTCTAGAGTTTGGTATCACTCAATATCGTAAGTTTAGTCACATCAACACAATAATCATTTTTAAATCACGTAATAAGTAATATTAAAATCAGGATATCAGAATCGTGCCCCTAACATTCGAAGCATTTCAAAAGTATCAACGAAAGATACGCCAAACTCAATACATACATTCGGAATCGGTACTTTTCTCCTTTAATCAGGAGCCGGACGCTCATGTGTCTCAACCATATAACCTTTTACATTAGCGTAAGCTACCAACCATCCGTCCGCCCCACCGGCAAAATCGGCTTTTGTTGCGTCAGTAAACTGGCTCTGGTTATTCACCCAATTCATAATAACCCTGTAAAATGCACTCACCTCCTCTTCGTCTGTTGAGGCAAATGCATCACTAAAAGAATCATTTGCCCATGCTGCAAGTTCGTCCTTTCCTCGCTCCAATTACCGCTTTATGTGATCAATGCTTTGAATTTGGCCAAGTGACGCATACCTTATCAGTAGTTCCCAAAATCGATGCACGGGAGCCAGATCAAACGCATAGTAACGACGCGCTGCCTCGATAAACACATTCGCATCAAGTAAATAAACAGGCTCATCCATTACTACCAGCTCGACATTTCGATGTGGGAAGCGTAGCTTTCGAAGGTCTTTCCGTACAGTCCCGTTAGCTGGTAGGCTTCGGAATAAAGCAGCTTGCCTTCTCTGGCTGCATTAAAGCCGAACGTGCGCCTCATGTGTTGCACGATCGATGTAGGCTGTTCCTCGAGCCGCGCGGAAGCTACCAATGGAAGCCGTTCCTGACCTTGTTCGATCAGAAACTCACGCATCCAGGACTGCCTCCGCTGCATTGTATGAACTGTCTCAATAAGATTTGGACTGGGTCTCCTCAATCCATCATCACCAAGGGTTCTGAAGTGTGGAATGGGCAAGCGATCTTGTGGCGGTTCATCTAGGAAAAAGTATCCTAGCGGCGTGAAAGTAGCCTTTGCCAGGGATTCCAATTGACGTAGCGTAGGCTGACTCTTGCCGTCAATCCACTGGCGGATTTTTGGTAGCTTTTTCTGCAGGTCGTCTGCCGAGCGTAAGGAGCGGTCCAAAGCCCAGCGTAGAACATCTGCTGCGACAACCACCCTACTCATTGTGCTACCCCTTCAGGACATCCCTGCCTACATGTTATTGTATTATACCACGCTCGGCCGTCGGTTCCAAAGGGGCCGTAAATCTTACCCCTCGCGCGCGAGCCCCAGGTTTGGTAGAATATGATGGCGGGGTAGCTTCCGACCTCCCGCTCAAAAAGGTGGGCGAATCCCACGTGCTCTGGGGATCGAAGGTTTGCGAAAGGAAAAGAACCGATCGCGGGACCACATCTTGGGGAATCTGATCTCTCCGGTTACCCGGCGGTTGATCGAGATGGCCCTCGCCGAGGACCGGATCGGCGTTGACTACACCACGCTGGCATGCGTTCCGGAGGGCGTCCAGGCCACCGGCGAGCTTGTCGCCCGGGAGCCGCTCTGTCTCTGTGGACTCGAGGTCGCCCGGGAGGTCTTCTCTTCCGTAGACGCCAGGGTCCGCTTCGAGACCCCCTACCAGGACGGGGAGTGGCTGGAGGGGGAGACGGTTTTCGCCACGGTAGGTGGCTGCCTGCGCACGGTGCTGGCCGCCGAACGCACGGCCCTGAACTTCCTCGGTCGGATGTGCGGTGTGGCGACGGTTTCCCGCACCTGGGCCGGGGAGCTGCGTCGAGCCTGGGAGAGGCTGCCGGAGGGGACCCGCTCCGATTCGCCGCCCCGTCTGGTGGACACCCGGAAGACCCTGCCGGGTTGGCGGGAGCTCGACAAGTATGCGGTGCGTATCGGTGGCGCCTGTAACCACCGCCACGATCTGGCCTCGGGGATTCTCATCAA
>DAOVLG010000158.1 GCA_030631385.1 Candidatus Coatesiibacteriota bacterium
GCGCGTGATCCGCGCCGCCCGCGAACTCGGCATCCGCACCGTGGCGGTCTACTCGGAGGCAGACCGCGGCGCCCCCCATACCCGCGAGGCCGACGAGGCGGTCTGCATCGGACCGCCGCCACCAAGCAAGAGCTACCTCTCCATCCCACGCATCATCGCCACGGCGGAGATCACCGACGCCGACGCCATCCACCCCGGCTACGGCTTCTTGGCGGAGAACCCCCACTTCGCCGAGATCTGCGAGGCATGCCGCGTGACCTTCATCGGGCCGTCGCCCCGGACCATCATCATGATGGGCAACAAGGCCACGGCCCGCAGGACGATGACGGAGGCCGGCGTGCCCGTCGTTCCCGGTTCTAAGGCGGTGGTCAGGACCCCCGACGAGGCGGCCCAGCTCGCCGATGAGATCGGCTACCCGGTGATAGTCAAGGCGGTGGCCGGCGGCGGTGGACGGGGGATGCGCATCGCCCACACACCGGTCGCGCTCGCGGGAGCCTTCACCACCGCCCAGACCGAGGCCGAGAACGCATTCGGCGACGGCAGCCTCTACCTGGAGAAGTACATCGTCAAGCCGAGGCACGTGGAGATCCAGATCGCCGGCGACCGCCACGGCAACGTGGTCCACCTCGGCGAGCGCGACTGCTCCATCCAGCGCCGCCATCAGAAGCTCCTCGAGGAATCCCCCAGCCCAGCCGTGGACTCGGAGCTACGCCTACGAATGGGCGAGGCCGCCGTCAAAGCCGCCCAGGCAGCCCTGTACCACTCCGCCGGCACCGTCGAGTTCCTTCTGGAAGCGGACGGCAATTTCTACTTCATGGAGATGAACACCCGCATACAGGTCGAACACCCGGTCACCGAGATGCTCACCGGCACCGATCTCGTCCGCGAGCAGATCCGCATCGCCGCCGGGGAAAAACTCTCCTGGACCCAAGAGGAGATAACCTTCACCGGCCACGTCATCGAGTGCCGGATCAACGCCGAGGACCCCCTGAAGAACTTCGCCCCCAATCCCGGCACCATCACCGACTTCCACGCCCCGACCGGAGACCACGTCCGCGTGGACACCTTCGCCGAGCCCGGCGCCGTCGTCAGCCCCTACTACGACTCCCTCGTGGCCAAGCTCATCGTCAAGGGAGACGACCGAGCCGACTGCATCGAAAAAACTCAGGCAGCCCTCAATGAGCTGGTCATTGACGGCATCCAGACCACCATCCCCTTCCACCAGGCGCTCTTGGACCACCCGCGCTTCCGGGACGGCGACTTCGACACCGGCTTCCTGGAGGAGGAGAAGATAATTTAGGTTAATCCGATCTAGGGGGTAATATGCCGCTCTTCCAGCTTACTGAAAATAAATTAACCCGTCTTAAACCAAGCTCTTTAATCAAGGAAAGGGCGTTGCAGCGCCTATTCGAGGGTAATCTCGAAGAGCTACTCGGCATCCGTTTCGTGGCCAGTGAATACGGCACCGGCGAGAAGCACGGCGGGAGGATAGACACCCTGGGACTTGACGATAATAACTGTCCCGTGATCATCGAATACAAGCTCGCTTCCAAAGACAACATCATCAATCAGGGTCTTTTTTACCTCGATTGGCTGATGGACCACCGGGGGGATTTTGAGATTGCAGTTCAGAAGAAGCTCGGCTCGGATGCCAAGGTTTCCTGGGATTACACCCGTCTGATTCTAATTGCCCAGGAGTTCAGCAGGTACGACCGCCATGCCGTGGAGCAGATCGATCGAGCAATCGAGCTTAAGAGCTACCGCTTCTACGAGAAAGGCCTGCTTTATCTGGAGGATGTTTACTCCTCACATTTACCGAAAGCTAGAAAAACAACGGATAAATCAACTGCGGGTGAAAAAAAGGAAGCCGCGGCTTATTCTATCGAGGACCACCTGGCGGGCAAACCGAAGGGTATTAAAGACTTATTTAACGAACTGCGAGAGCTGCTTCTCAGTTTTGGTGATAATGTTATCGAAAAATCGCTGAAGGTGTATATCGGTTACTCGACTACTCGCAATTTCTGTGAAATCGAATTACAGAAAAAGCAACTAAAAACATTTCTTGATATACCTTACTCTGAACTAAGTGAATATGACATCGTAAGGAACGTTACAAATGTTGGCCATTATGGTACTGGTGATTGCCAGCTAATCATCAAGCCGGGAGACGAGCTTCAGCCGGTACTAGACCTCATCAAGCAGTCCTACGACTACTTCCAATAGAGGTTCTTTAACGCCAATATGACGAATATGCAGATTATATGTGTTAATGTGTAAAAAAATCTCGTAGGGACGGGTGTACACACCCGGTGAGCGGGAGGGTCAGGAGATCCTCCCCTACGGAAGCAGATTTTGAATATTAACGTGGCGTTGGGGCCGGGGGAGCTGGAGGGAGCCGACCTCACCGGGCGGGTCGCCGTGGTGATAGACGTCCTGCGGGCCACGACGACCATCACGACGGCCCTGGCCAACGGGGCCGAGGCGGTCATCCCCTTCGCCGACCTGGAGGAGTGCCGGGCCTACCGGGAGAAGGAGCCCGAGGTCCTTCTGGGCGGGGAGCGGGAAAGCGTCAAACCGCCGGGCTTCGACCTGGGAAACTCGCCGCTGGAGTACACCGCCGAACGGGTGTTCGGGCGACGGATCGCCTACACCACCACCAACGGAACCCGGACCATCGAGGCGTGCCGGAGCGCGGAGGAGGTCCTCCTGGGGGCGCTCATCAACCGCATGGCGACGGCTGAAAGGCTCGCCGCAAGCGGTTTTAGCGCGATCCTGGTCTGCGCCGGAAAGCGCGGCGGGCCGAACCTTGAAGACACCTACTGCGCAGGTGCTATAATAGAGACGTTGAGGGGATTGGTCTCCAACGGAATATGCCTCACCGACCGGGCCCGGATCGCTCTTGCGGTTTTCAGCGGGCTCCACCCCGACGGGGGTAGCCTCCTCTCGACGACCGACCACGGCCGGGACCTCGATTCCCTGGGGTTCGGCGGCGACGTGGACTACTCCGGGAGGACCGATACCACCGGGACCGTCGGTCGCCTGTTAAACGCCGAAATCCGGGCGGAATAGGTCCGTCGCAGACGCCCAAGCGATTGATGAACAAGGATCTTCTATACAAGATAATGGCGGCCATCGCGGGCGAAACGGCCCACGAGGCTCACTTTAACCGGATCGTCCCCACCGACATCGAGGACGACGACACCTGCATAATGCTGGCCCTGTTTTACCAGCGGCACGGCAACTACGAACGGGCCCAGCTCTTCGAAGAGCAGGCCAAGCTACTGACCGAGGCCGACTTCACCCGCCATCACGCGAGTCGTGATGACCGCCCCACCCTAAGATCAGGGGTACCGATGCCCGATAATATCCTGGACGAGGTTCGCGCGGCGCTGGCCGGGGGACCCGGAACCCCCGCCGCCAAGTTCGCCCACATAAACTCCGCCGAACTCGACAACGTGACCACCTGCAACGCCCTGGGCGATCTCTACGGCAGGATCGGTAACTCGCCGCGGGCCTTCGCCTTTTACCACCGAGCCGCCGAGCTGTTCACCAAAGACGGTTACAACACAAAGGCCATCGCCATCCTGCGCAAGGCCACCCGTCTCGGCTCGCCGCCCCCCGACGCCCTCTGGGAGCTGGGTGAGCTTTACGCCACCGAGGGTTTCAAGGCCGAGGCCTCGGGCCAGTTCCTGCGTTACGCCGACGCCAACCGTCGCGCCGGCAACGCCCTGGCCGTCTTGAAGGCCTACGAGCGCATCGTCTCCCTGGACCCGGACAACGCCCACATCTCGATCATCCTCGCCGATATGTACGCCAAGAGCGGGCTCCTGGAGAAGGCCGTCCGGGAGTACGAGCACGCCCTCGACCTCCTCCGCGACCAGCAGGACCTGGAGGAAGCCGAGAAGGTCGCCCAGAAGCTGAAAACCCTGAAAATACCGCCCGCTGAGCGCCCCGAGGAGACCCGACCCGTCCAGCGCCGCGAGTCCAGCGACCTCATCGTACTGCCCGAGGGCGGGATGGAGCTCGATATCGTCGAGGAGGAAACCGAAGAGGCCGCCCCGGCCACGGAATCGAAGATCCTTCCAGAGCTGATCGGCGAGGCCGTGCTCGAGGAGGGGCCGACCGATGAGCTTCTCGAGGAGCCCACCACGGACGAAGGCACGGGGGTCATCCTCTACGCCAGCTTCGACAGGGTCATCAGCGAGTTCAAACAGGCGATGAGCACCCTCACCGAGGGGGATGATCCCCAGGGGCACTACGATCTGGGGATCGCCTACAAAGAGATGGGGATGCTCAACGAGGCGATCATCGAGCTCCAGGCGGCCTCCAGGCACCATCTCTTCCAGACCAAGGCCCTGCCCGTCCTGGCCGATTGCTTCATTGACAAGGGGATGCCCGAACTGGCGGTGAAACAGCTCGAGAGGGCCATCCACCTCACCGATAGCGAGCAGGAACTCCTGGCCATGCACTACCAGGCCGCGATGCTCTGCCTGGAGTTGGGGGAGCGCGGTGAGGCCGTGGACCACCTCCGGGAGTGCTACGAGTTGGACGCCGGCTACCTCGACGTGGCCAAGCGCCTCGACAGACTCACGGGAGCGTAAACCCACTCGGGAGGTGCGATCCACCGGAACACCCCGTCCCAGACGGGAACCCGACGGCTCGAGCGTTTCCTTTCAGGCCGCGAGACAAACGGGGGCCGAGGGCCCCTTTTTCCGATTAACAACCCCAACCGATTGCACCGTTGAGCGAGACCCACAACCACCGTGCCGATACCCTGGTCTATGAAACGGACCGGGGCCTGACGGTCATCCTCCGCCGGGACCCGGCCGTCCCGGTGGCCACCGTCTGGGCCTGGGTGAGTGTGGGCAGCGTCAACGAGCCCGATGAGATCGGAGGTATCTCCCACGTCATCGAGCACATGGCCTTCAAGGGCACACCGACCCGGGGCGGGGGGGAGATCAGCCGCCAGATAGAATCCCACGGCGGCGTGATCAACGCCTTCACCGGCTACTACTCCACGGCCTACTTCATCAGCCTGCCTAAAAACCATATAAATCTGGGGATCGAGGTCCTGGCGGACGCCCTGGCCAACCCGCTCTTCGACGAGGGTGAGTTGTCCCGGGAGCTCGAGGTCGTCCGGGAAGAGATCCGCATGCGCGACGACCAGCCAGAGACCCGCCTCTGGGAGCTCACCGCCGAACAGGTGTTCACCACCCACCGCCTGGGCCGTTCCGTCGGCGGCTACCTCGACGTGGTCCGGGGGTTCACGCGCGATCAGGTGCTCGACCACTACCACCGATTCTACACACCGCGCAACACCCGGGTGGTCGTGGTCGGCGATCTGGAGCCCGAACGGATCCTCCCCGAGGTGGAGAGGTATTTCTCCGCCTACGACCGGCCCTTCGGTGAACCGGAACCCACCCCCCGGGAACCGGAGCAGAC
>DAOVLG010000068.1 GCA_030631385.1 Candidatus Coatesiibacteriota bacterium
GCCTGCAGAAGCTGGTAGCTGACGATCAGGCCGATATTACCCGCGCCGACCATGAGGAGCCTCTGGGCCGGGAGGACGCCGTGGACGTTCATCAGGGTCTGCACCGCGCCCGCGCCGTACACACCCGGCAGGTCGTTACCGGGGAAGGAGAGGAACTTCTCCGAGGCGCCGGTGGCGACGATGATCTTGGTCGGCTTGAACTTGTGGTAGGTACCCCCCCGGTCCACCGTGACCACGCCGTCGGGGTACACCCCCAAAACGCGGGAGTCGTGCCAGAGCACGGCGTTGGGATACCCCTTCAGCTCCTCGTGGAGCATCTCGCCGATGCGGATGCCGCGGGTTCCTGCCCGCTGGAGCTTGCTGCCGAAGAACTTGTGCGTCTGCTTGATGAGCTGACCGCCGAGGGAGGGCCCGTCGTCCACGACCAGGGTTTTAAGACCGAAGGGCGCCGCCTCAACCGCCGCGCAAAGCCCCGCCGGACCGCCGCCCACCACCAGCAGGTCCACCGGCCGGGGCCGATGGATCGGCTCCATGGAGAAGTCGCTCACTCGGCACCACCGTCCACCAACAGGTGTCCCTTGTCGTGCTGGCGCCGGATGACCATACCTTCCCTCAGCGGGGTGACGCAGACCCGGGTGTTCGGGACGCCGTCCACGATCATCAGGCAACTCGAACAGTTGCCGATGGCGCAGAAGAAGCCGCGGGGCCTTTTCTCCTTTATCGAGTAGCGCAGGATCCGGACGCCGTTGTCGTGGAGGGCGGCGGAGACGGGCTCGCCCTCGTGGCCCTCGAGCTCCTCGCCGTCCAGGGTGAACCACACCCGTCGGCCCAGCTCAAACTCAAGGATGGGGTGGTCTTTGATCCTCATCGAAATCTCTTAGACTGTTGCATAGGTGGCATTTTCGTAGGGGAAGTCCTCCAGGGCAATCCGCAGGCGGGTTAGGAGACCCGCCCCTACTTCAGGTAATGAATCTGTAAACCATCTAAATCGCACCAACATGGTACATAGAAACTCGTTTTAAATTCACCCCAAAATACTTCCTTCCAGGGCTTCGTCCATCTGATGAGCGATTATGGCGATCTCGGGCAGTTCGGTCATTTTTCAAACCGAGACTGTTGTTAAGTCAAAAATACCGGCAATTCGCCTGTACAAAGGTTTTCGCAACAGACTCAAACGTTGAAGTGGCGGTCCAGGCTCCGGTAGGCGATTCCCTCGGAGACGTGGGCCGCCGTTATGGTCTCTGCACCTTCGAGATCGGCGATGGTCCGGGCCAGCTTGAGGACCCGGTCGTAGGCCCGTGCTGAGAAACCCAGCCGGTCCACCGCCTGGTGCAGAAGTTTTTTGGCCTCCGGTTCGGGCTGGCAGTACGTGTTGATGAGACTGCTCGTCAGCTCGGCGTTCGAGTGAATACCGGAACCGGCGTAGCGTTCCTGCTGACGTTTTCGGGCGGCTTTTACCCGCTCCCGGACGCTTGCGCTGGGCTCGCCGGACCGCTCGGTGGTGAGTTCCCGGTAAGGCACCGCCGGGACCTCGAGATGGATGTCTATGCGGTCCAGAAGCGGCCCGGAGATCTTTGAGCGGTAACGACGGATCTGGGCCGGCGAGCAGGTGCAGCTATGGTTTGGATCGCTGTAGTAACCGCAGGGGCAGGGGTTCATCGAGGAAACCAGGGTGAAGCTGGCCGGGAAGGTGAGACTGATCTGGGCCCGGGCGATGGTCACCCAACGGTCCTCCATGGGCTGGCGCAGGACCTCGAGCACACCGCGCTCGAACTCGGGCAGCTCGTCGAGGAAGAGTACGCCGTGGTGGGCCAGGGACACCTCGCCCGGACGCGGGTAGCTCCCCCCGCCGATGAGACCCGCCGAGGAGATGGTATGGTGTGGGGAGCGGAAGGGCCGCGTAGCGACGAGGGCCCGGTTCGGCGGCAGTATTCCGGCGACCGAGTGCACCTTGGTCGTCTCCAGCGCCTCCTCCAGGGACAACTGGGGAAGGATCGTGGGCAGCCTCCGGGCCAGCATCGTCTTCCCGGCTCCGGGAGGACCGATCATCAACAGGTTGTGCCCGCCGGCCGCGGCCACCTCCAGGGCTCGCTTGGCGTGCTCCTGCCCCTTCACGTCCACCAGGTCCACCGGGTAATGGGAGGCGTGGGCGAACTCCTCCTCTAAATCCACCTTGAACGGCTCCAGGGTCAACCTTCCCTCGAGAAGCTCCGCCGCCTGGGACAGGCTCTCCAGGGAGTACACGTCGAGGCCGTCCACCAGGGCGGCCTCCTTCGCGTTCTCCTTCGGTACGACCAGCGTAATGAACCCATCTTCCCGCAACGCCACCGCGATGGGGAGGATCCCCCGGACGCTACGCAGGGAACCGTCGAGGGAAAGCTCACCGATGACGGCGATCCTGTCCCGTCTGACGGCGACGAGCTGGCGGGTGGCGATGAGAATGGCCAGGGCGATGGGCAGATCGAAGGCCGGTCCTTCTTTTTTTGTGTCGGCGGGGGCGAGGTTCACGGTGTAGGTGCCCGGGGCGAAGTCGTAGCCCGAGTTGCGCACCGCCGCCCGTACACGGTCCTTGGACTCCTTCACCGCCACGTCGGGCAGGCCGACGGTGAAGAAGCTCGAAAGGCCGGGGGATACGTCGGCCTCCACCTCCACGATGTATCCCTCCACACCGCGAACCGCCGCTGAAAAGACCTTCGCCAGCATCACCAGTCCCGGTTAGAGCGGGTATCAATCCTGCGGATAACGAATTACGGCAATCTTACCAGAGCGGTAAACCGGGGGCAAGATAGCTATTTCTCCCTGACATAATGACAGGATATGTCAGCACCTTCCGTTAAAATCAATTGTGTCATTGAGTTGTCCGTCAAAGGACCGGCGGAAACGAAGAAAGGAGACGTCGAATGGACCACAAGCTAGCCCTCGGCTTAACCATCCGTCGCTACCGGCAGAGACTGGGCCTGTCCCAGAAGAAATTGGCGAATAGGGTCGGTCTGCACCGCACCTACATCGGCAGCATCGAACGCGGCGAGCGCAACATCACCCTCCTAAACCTGATCCGCCTCGCCCAGGGGCTCGAGACAGATATCGTGAGGCTCTGCGATGAGATGATCGGTCTGAAGGAGAAGGCGGATCGGCGGATCTTCCCGGCCGTAGAGAACGCCACACAATAGCCAAGTAGCCTACGGTTCGTGGTCTACCCACCTACGGGACAGAGGCGGCAGTAGCAAGAACATCCCTGCGCCAGCCGTCGTTCCGGGAAGGAGAGCCGAGGCTATGTAGGACCAATACCCACCCGTGTGGGGAGCCAGAAGGGCCACAAGTCCCATGTAAACCAGCCTGCCGGTGACGAGGGCCAGGCCTGCTGACAGGTATCCGCTCCAAGAGAGCCTCTCACGGAGGAAACCGGCTAAAAAGCCGTATACGGCGAGCTCAACCACCATAACGGGCAGGATCGCCAGCGGGGGCATACCGGAGAGGGCAAAGCTGACCAGCGGTGCCAGGGCGCCTACCGCCAGGCCGCCGCGCCAGCCGTAGACCAATCCGGCCAGAACCACCGGCCAGTGCATGGGCAGGAACCACCTCACGGGCGCGCCGAGGAGGTGGGCAACCGCCGGGAGGATGAGGGCAGAGGCCAAGAGCCCCAGGTTGGCCAGAAGCGCCCCCCACCCCCGTAGAGGTAGAACCGTAGATATATCCGTCCTCACCTGCATCTGACCTACTTTGATCCCAGGTTTACACTAACCCTACCGTCTTCATTATAAAATTAATTAGCAGGCTTGACTAATTCGCAATAAGCGACTAGAATAGGGGTGAGATGGGTTCTCATTTAGGAGGTGCCCCATGGTCGTCCCAACCTACGAAGAGGCTGAACGTAAGTTGAGGAAATATCTAGCCTTACGCGGACTCCGCTGTACCGTCGAGAGGCTGGCCATCCTCAAGGAGGTGTTGGAACACAAAGGGCACCCGAGCGCCGAGGAGATCGCCCTGCAGCTCTCCTCCGGCCCGTTGTACGTGAGCCGCGCCACCGTGTACCGCACCCTGGACCTCCTCGTAGAAACAGGCCTCCTAACCTGCTCGACACTCGGGGAAAGCCACCGGCACTATGAGGTCCACGCCGATCACCACGATCATCTCATCTGCCGCTCCTGCGGGCGGGTTATCGAGATCCGCAGTCCCGAAATGGAGAAGCTGCAGGATAGGATATGCAAAGAAAACGACTTTGAGACGGTCTCCCACTCTCTCGAGATAATCGGTTACTGCAGCCGGTGCCGAAACGGCGACCAGCGGGAAAATAAAGGCGATTAACGCGAGTGGTATTCGTATTACCGATCAAAAGGGTGTTTCACACCCTTTTTTATAGGGATCACCGTCAGTAAACGGACCAATGAGAAGGTGTATCTTCTGTATAAATACGGCAGACAGGACAAAGCGCATGTTCACCTTAACGCTCAAAGAAGGTGGCGCCTCGGACGACAAACACGGTTAGATTAGAGGTATGAATATCAGGTCCTTTCGTAGGGCGGGGTTTCCTAACCCCGCCGCCAGCGCAGGGCGCTGGACCCCAGCTCCGCGAAGAGGGCTTTTTGTGAATTTGATAATAATTTCCCGCGAACGATGCTTTATTTCACCATTGAAAACAGGTAGTAGGGCGGGGTTTCCTAACCCCGCCGCCGCTTTGCGGTTATTATGGCTTTTTCGGCGGGGATTCAATCCCCGCCCTACCTCTTTCTTAGTGGAGTTCGATTGGTCCAGATAAGGGTTGTGATCCCTTTAGTTCAAAAAACCGAGCCCGGCGCCCACCACCTCCGCCATATCACCGAAAAGGCTTCGGGCGAAGCCCTCGGCCATCCGGCTGCGGCAGGCGTTGGCGGTGCAGAGGAACAACAGACGCGGCCCGCTCTCCATCCGACCCCGATTCGGCCACCTGAAAAGCTACTCCGCGTCCCCCTCCACCGGCTCCGCGACCGGCCCGGCCTCGGCCCCGGGTTCGCCGAAACGGAGGTAGATCTCGGTGATGCGCTCCTCCTCCGGGAGGTCCTCACCCCAGTAGTATACCTCGATGGGTGGGCCGACGGGCTCGAAGCCGTGGGCGTACACCCAGGAGTCGAGCGCCTCGTAGAGGGGGATGCGGTCCCGCTTGAAGGGACCCTTGAAGCTGATCATGGCCGCCGTACCGCTTTCAATTTCGCGGTAGGTAAAGCCCTCGGGCGCCAGGGTGTCGTTGGGCACCGGAATCAGAACCTCCCAGGTCCGTTCCTGGAGGGGAAGCGCCGCGGATTCAAGGTCGAGGATTCCCATCGGGGCGCCCAGCGGCTCGATGCCCTTGGCCGAAAGCGCCGCCAGGGCCTCCTCCAGCGCCTGGGGATAGAGGTTGAAATCCCCGGTCTTGGCCAGGACCAGCACGCCGGTACCCGGCAGGTTCTTGCGGACCACCTCGGGCGCGGCCTCGACGATGGGAGGCTCGCCGGTGGGCGCGGCCACCTGCTGCGGCTGGTCGTCGCCACAGCCGGTGACCAAAAGGATTAACAGAGCCGCGATCGGGAGCAGCTTCCTCACCGGAACCTCCTAGAGCGGAGCAGGGGAAGGGTTGAGACCTTAGGCCGACGGCTCCTCGGCGGTCTCCTCGACGGCCTCAGGCTCCGTTACGGGGACGTAGATCTCGGTGACGTACTCGGACGGATCGAGCTCGGGGTCCCAGTAGTAGATCTCGATCACCGGACCGGCCACCTCGAGACCCTCCCTGGCGATGTAGGTGAAGAGGGCGTCGTAGTCGGGCATGTTTTCCTCGGTGAGTTCGCCCTCGAGGATTGTCATGACCGCCGTGCCGCCTTCGGTGACCTTGTAGGCGTATCCCACGGGCGGCTCTGTATCCTCGGCCACCGGGAAGAGGACCTCGGAACGCAGCTCCTCCACCGGGGCGATCTCGGGATTATCGTGGAAGACGCCGATGGGGGCGCCGACGACCTCGATCTCCGCCGCCTCGAGGATCTCGAACCCCTCCTCGACGGCGTCACCGAAGAGGGCGTAGTCACCGGTGAGCTCCTTGAAGACCACCGGGGTCGCCTCGAGCTCGACCAGCTCGTAGGTGACCTCCTCGACGACCTCGACCTCTTCTTCCACTTCCTCTTCGGCCTCCTCTTCGCAGGCGCCGAGGAAGAGCGCCACCGGCAGCACCAGCAGCAAGAACAGTAGTTTACGCATTCATCACTCCTTTGCGTGGTTGAAGTGGATAGGGAATGTTAACACGGCCTCCGGGTAAAGGCCAAGACCTCGGATCATAAAAACTACTCGGACTCGTGTTCGCCGGTCGGCGGCTCACCGCGGCGGAGCTCCACCCCCTCGATCACCGCCTCGACGACCTCCTGGATGGTCATACCGGTGGTGTTGATCTCGAGGGCCTCGGGCAGCCTGGTGAGCGCCCCGTAGGGCCGCGTACCGTCGGCGCGGTCCCGCTCGATGATCCGCCGTTCCAGTTCGGGCAGGGTTACGCCCTCGCCCCGGGCCTTGTGGTCCTCCATGCGCCGCCGCGCCCGCTCGGCCACCGAGGCGGTGAGGTAGAACTTGTACGGCGTGTCCGGGAAGAGGAGGGTGCCGATGTCGCGACCCTCGGCCACCACCCCGCCGGGAAGGTTGCAGGTTAAATCCCGGATGCGCCCGTTGATGAGATTCCGGATGGGCGGAATGTCGGCCAGGTGCCTGATCGTCACCGTTACGCGGGGGGTGCGGATCTCGGGGCCCACGGGCCGGCCCTCCAGGATCAACCGGGTGGTGTGGTCACCGACCTCGAGCCCCAGTTCGGCGTTCCGGGCCAGCTCGACCAGCGCCGCCGGGTCGTCCAGGTCCACCCCCCGCTCCAGGGCCAGCCAGGTCAGCGCCCGGTAGAAGGCCCCGGTGTCCACGTACACCAACCCCAGACGCGAGGCCGCCAGCCGGGCCACGGTGGACTTGCCCGACCCCGCCGGGCCGTCAATGGCCACCCGGATGAATTCCCGCTCCTCCGATACCTCCTCCTCGCCGGGCTGGGGCAGCTCACCCAGATGCCGGAGGCCGAAGAAGTTTAAGAAGCCCTCGGTCGTGGCGTACAGGTTGGGGCGTCCCGGACTCTCGGCGCGGCCGGAGACCTCGATCAGCCGGTGCTCGGTCAGGCTCGCCAGGGTGCCCGTGGTGTCCACCCCGCGGATGGCCTCGATCTCTCCCCGGGTTACCGGTTGACGGTAGGCGATGATGGCCAGGGTTTCCAGGGCGGCGGTGGAGAGTCGGGTCCGGTTGCGCGGCGGCCGCCCCAGGGCGCGCTCGACGGCCCGGGCGAAGTCCCGTTTGGTGAAGAGCTGCCAGCCGCCACCCAGCTCGACGAGCTCCACCCCGCGGTCATCCCCCCCGTACCCCTGCTGGAGTGCGCGGAGAGCCGCCTCCACCTGCCTCCTAGGGTGGCCCAGGGCGCGCACGAGGCGGCGGACGGGCACCGGCGCGTCAGCCGCGAAGAGGATCGCCTCCAACCCGGCGAACAGGCGGCCGGGCGGGGATGCGGATTGGGAATCCTCGGACATCACACCTCGGCGTCGGGGGCGGCGACCCACAGACGGCGGTAGGGCTCGGCCTGGGCCAACCGGATCCTCTTCAAC
>DAOVLG010000452.1 GCA_030631385.1 Candidatus Coatesiibacteriota bacterium
CCTGCCCGGCGACGGATCAGGTGACCCTCAGCTACTCCCTCCCAGAGGACGCACAAAACGTAGAGCTCTCGCTCTACGATCTCTCAGGCCGGCTCGTAGCATCCTCTATCAGCCTCTCAACCGCCCCAGGCCGCCACGAAGTAGCCTACGATACCTCTGCGTTGACCCCCGGCGTCTACATCGCCCGGTTGATTACAAACACCGCCTCAACCACGCAACGTCTCGTCATCGCTAGGTAGAAACTGAACATAACTAAAAACCTCCTCATCCGAGGGGGCTTTTATTTCGTTCTCATGCAAGAGTAGACTGAGATCGTAGCTTATGCAGAGTGTTGTTTACTACAGGCCAAGTCATGCTCCACGCTAAGACCTCTTCCTTGGGGATCCTTCCCACCACATTCCCCATGTGTGTAATTGAAACAGAGGGTGTTCGCCGCCGTCATGATGATTGAAGAGCGGCTCACCTGTACGAGTTAATAATTTTGAATTCTTTTACAAGTGCGTCTTTACAGACGAGGACGATTCCGGTAAAATAGCGTTTATCAACTTATGCGCATTAAAAAATAAAGATTTCATACCGCCTTCATATTTCAGGAGATGCTGTTCGATCTACGAGTGGATTTGTACCGTTACGCGGACCGCAAATAGAGTAGGATTCGATAACCAGGGAGGCTGGAAATGGCTAAGATGTGGATCTTCTGCGGGTCCGACGACCCGGAAAGGGCGTTCCCCCCTTTCATGCTGGGTTCGGGCGCTCAGGCCTTGGACATGGAAGTAACGATGTTCTTCACCATGAGCGGATTGAATATCATCTGCAGAGGGGGGGCGGAGAAGATCACCCTGGACGGCGCGCCCAAGCCGCTGACCGAGTTCATCAAGATACTCCAAGAGGGCGGTGCTCGGATGATCGCCTGCTCAGCGGCTTTCCCCATCGTCAAAATCACCAAAGAGGACATCATCGAAGGCGTTGAGTTCGGCGGCGTGGCCACCTTTGCTAGCGGGGCCGAAGAGGCGGATATCGTCCTGACGTTTTAACACGAGCCGTTGAGCGGTACGGTTGTTAACTTCCAGTAAGGAGAATGTGGCATGGAAGTCGAGGAACTCAAAGACCTGACGGTGGACAAAGAGGTTGACGCGCGTGGGACGGCTTGCCCGGGACCGCTGCTGGAGGCCAAGCGGTCCATCCCCTCGGTGCCCATGGGTGGCGTGATGATGGTCCTTTCGTCGGACGAGAGCACCAACAACGACCTCCCACTCTGGGCCAAGAAGGTCGGACATGATTACCTGGGGACCATCGAGGATGCCGGTTTCTGGCGTATCTTTGTCCGCAGGGGCAAGTAGTGAGCGCAGAAGAACAAGGTGACGGTGCCGGACCGCGGATACTTACTTTCTCCACCGTCAATATCTCCGATCCGGGGATAGACCTGGCGGGCAGCTCCCACATGCACTACCCCACCACGGTGACGGTGGTCAACGTTCCCTGTTCCAGCGGCATCCGGCCCGAGTGGGTGCTTCACGCCATTGAGAGCGGTTTCGATGGTGTTTTCATCGCCGCTGATGGTACAGACTGCACCTTCGTCACCGATTGCACCCATCGTACAGCGCAGGTTTTCTCCACGGCCCAGGAGCTTCTCAAGGAGAACGGATTCAACCCCAGACGCCTGAAAATGGCGGCTATCTGCAGTGTCTGCGCCGAGTCCTTCGTTTCGCACATCGAGAGTTTTACCAAGGCTTTGAACAAACTGGAAACCGGATAAGAGACCCGTGACGGATTACGACATCCTCATCGTCGGCGCAGGTATCGCCGGCATGGAGTCCGCCCTGACCCTGGGGGATATGGGCTACCGGGTGCTGTTGGTGGAAAAGGAATCCAGCATCGGCGGAAAGATGGTTTTACTGAGCAAGGTTTTTCCCACCCTGGACTGCGC
>DAOVLG010000446.1 GCA_030631385.1 Candidatus Coatesiibacteriota bacterium
ATACCGGTGTACATCTCCTTCCCCAGGATGTAACCCCGCAGAGCGTCTATATCCTCCTGATTGGGCATTTCTCCCGGCTCGAAGAGGTCGCCGACCTCGATGCCCCAGTCGGTCTTCTTGATGTCCAGCATTTCTGTAAGGCACAGAACCGAGTCAACCTCCTCCATCGTTTCCATTTCAAGCGCGAGATTACGCATCGCTACGAGGTTGTCGCGGGCGAAGGCGTCGTCGGATTTAACCGCAATCAGGGCGACATCGTTCCCGCCGAATGTGTCACTCAGATACTCGTAGAGTCGAACCACCGGGTCGTCGGGATCCATTGAGGCCAGGAAGTCCATCAGAACCTCTTGATCTCGCATCGAGACGACGAAAAAGGCTGTGACCACCAGGATGACGATCAGGATGGGCCAGCGGAAGCGGACGATGAGAGCGGCGATTTTTTCCATTAAACCCTCGGCTGAAAGAAGGCGGTGGTGTTACTCAGCGGTTAAAAGCCCGTAGAAGAAGACGTTGAGCAGGTTGTCTATGGCCTCCTCGGCGCCCACCAGGCGCACCTGCCTGATCCAGTACTCGGCGGTGGATTCAAGTACGGCCACCAGGATCATGGAGAGGAGCTCGACGTCCACCTTTCGGAACTCACCCCGTTCCACCCCGTAGGCGAGTATCTCGGAGAAAATCCCGATCTCCTTGGTTTTCAGTTCCTCGAGAACCTGGGTGATCTCGGGGAAAAGCTCGTCAAGAACGCCCTGTTGGATGTTCAGGATGTCCAATTCCTCGCCGAAGACCTTGTAGCGCACCTGGATGTACGTGCGCAGCTTCTCCCGGGCGGTGTCGGCCCTCGTCAAGGCATCGGTGATGCGCCGGAAAGCCTTGCCAACCTCTTCCTCAACAATGGTGTCCCAGATATCTTCCTTGCTCCTGAAGTGGAAGTAGACCGTTCCCTTGCCGACGCCGGCGGCGCGGGCGATCTCGTCCACCGAGGTCTTCCTCTTGCCGAAACGGATGAAGAGCCGTTTGGCCCCGACAAGAATCGCCCTCTTTGTATCTTCGGACAAGGTGACCTCCCCGGTGTTACGAAACGACTGCATGACCGTTATACTAACCGACTAATAATACATGACTGGTCGGTTCGTCAGTCAGTATGCACGGGGTACGGATAAAGTTCAAGTTCGGTTTCAAGTTTTTTATAGATCAGCGTTAGTAAACGGACCGACAAGAAGGTGTATCTTCCTTATAAATATGGTAGTTAGTAAGATAGTTAGTGTTCACCAGTTCCCTCGTAGGGCGGGGTTTTCCCTTCGGGCGCATATACCTAACCCCGCCGCCGCTTTGCCGTCAGTGTGCCTTTTAAGCGGGGATTAAAATCCCCGCCCTACATCCATGGGTCGGAATTACCTCTTTTTGGTCCGGATAAGGGTTGTGATACCCAAGTTTGTTAATAAAGTAATTCGCCTGGGACCCGTTGGGGAAGGAGCCTGTCGGCGTCTCTGGACTCCCTTGACACCGGTGGTGTATTACTGCTAACCTACCCCCTCAAAACCCATGATTAACGAGACCGTGGGAGGCATCTCAATGACCTCTGAAGAGATCGAGACCAAGGTTAAAGAGATCGTGGTCAACGAGCTCTCCGTGGACGCCGACCAGGTGACCCCGGACGCTGCCTTTGTAGACGACCTGGGCGCCGATTCCCTGGACACCGTCGAACTCGTCATGAAACTCGAGGAGGAGTTCGAGATAGAGATCCCCGACGAGGATGCCGCCGGCATCCGTACCGTGGGCGACGCCATTAAATACATCCAGGGTCACGTCGCGGAATAGGCGGCCAGGGGGGTTGTCCCGTTGGTACGGCGATGACCGTTCCTAAAATAACGGCGTCTACCAAAGACGCCTTTATCTAACGTGTTGAGGAGGGTTACATGACCCGACGTGTCGTTGTTACCGGTCTGGGTGCCGTGACCCCG
>DAOVLG010000203.1 GCA_030631385.1 Candidatus Coatesiibacteriota bacterium
ACAGGCCCACGGGCGAGCCGCTATTTTCTAAACAGGAGAACCTGAGCGGGGCCGTGGCGGAGTGGATCGAGGTGGACGTATCCGACTGGGGCGCCGAGTTCGGCGAGGGCCAGGTCTTCCACCCCGGCTGGAACTCGAACACCGAGCTGGCCAGCGCCCTGTCGTACACGCGGGTCCCCGGGTCGTACTCCTGCTGGTACACGCTGAATTCGACGGGCCAGCCGACGTGGATGGACGCCCAGAATGATTGGACGCACCTGGTCGAGGTGGTGGTGGAAAAAATGTAGGGGCGCTCCTCTGCGGTCTGTCCCCTCGCCCCCCTTTGGGGGGAGAGGGTTAGGGGGGTTAGCCGGCGTGTTTGTCCCAGATTTTGTTGATTCGCCCGACCAGCCGCACCGTCCCTAAGCTCACCGTTATCACCCGCTCGATGAGCTTTATCACGAAGTCGTCCTTGGCCGGATATTTGCGGTACTGGTTCAGGACCCACTCCACGGCGCTGCGGTTGCCCAGTTTGTATTCGAGCGCCTTTGGCGGCACACCGGCCAGCGTCAGCAGGTCGTTGTACCGGATGCGCGTTTTGTCCTTGGAATCCAGGCGCAGCTTGGGGCAGGCCCAGCTCCACTCGATCCCTTTTTTCGATTTCTCGATCCGCTCCAGCGGATAGCGCTCGGCCTCCTCGTAGGTAAGGTGCAATTCGGCCAGTTGTTCGCCCAAGGCGGCCAGCTCGTTGAAAGTACCATTGTCGCCAAGGAGCGGGACGCGCGGCAGCGACTTCTTCAGGTTGTACTCGTACTTCTCCCGGTAGCCGGCGGCGTGGAGGAGGGCGTAGACGTAGTGGAAGATCTTCGGGCGGTTGATGCGAGCCTTGGGGTAGCGCTCTTTGAATAGGGCGATGGCCCAGGGGGTGACGTTCTCGCGGCGGTTCGAGCCGTCGTAGACGTAGAGCGGGAAGCATTGAGTTTTTTCGATGAGGTCAAGACAGGGAATTGTGTTTGTAGCAATTAAAGAGAAGGGCTTGTTACTTGCAAGTCCGCTTAAACAAATAACACGGTTCTCCTCCTCGGTGGCCGGTGTGGGGAAGGCTATAGGCCATATACCTCTTCGGTGATTAAGGTGTTCATCGAAATATAAATACATTTTAGTAAACGGCCGATAAAGGGAAGAGCGGATTTTATCTGCTGAGAAGACAGCGTAATCTTCGCTCATTAACTTACGCTTGAGCGTGGAACACCAGTTGACAGTTTCAATATTAACGAAATTGTCGATGTCGGAGGGCTTACCGGAACGTTTCCAGCGGTCAATCTCAAGATTGTACGCCTCGACCATCTTCTCACAGCGTTGCTCAAGCTGCCAGGAGTCAAAATCGTAAACAATTCTGTCCCTATTTGAGTTAAGGCCGATAGAATATCGGTGTAAAATTGTGTCAAGTTGCTCAATTCGCCTATTTTTATACTTGATGTTTCCTAGTAATGGGTGTTCCTCAAAGTCGTTGTCCGGCGCGAACCATTCCCGGCCCTCTTTAGTGATTTTCGGCTTTTGCCATTTAACATCATTGATGCTGTTGAAGGAAGATAGATAATCACGCTTCTTGACCGATGTCCAGTAATCACCAACCTCGTGGTAATCTATCTTCGTTTTCCTCTTATCAGTTCTCTTAATTAGTAATGTAATCCCCACGCCCACGCGGATTTTATCCTCAAAGATGTTACCCTTCTCCCGCCTGCGCCTCTCCCCGGAGGTACGGGCATTGCCCTTGAAATTGAAGTGATATATCTCACTGTAATCGGATACCAGGTGCTTACGGAAACCGTCAGCGGCGTAGCCGTCCAGGAAGCCATTGTTGGTCACGAAGCAGACGATACCCTCATCGCCGATGCGGTCCGTGGCCCAGCGGATAAATTGAATGTATGGATCATAAAGTGAGATTAGGCTTGTTGCATTTGAATCCTTCGCATATGTTTCTTTTATACGTTGGTTGATCACAGGATGAGGGATATTCTTTGCATTTTGATTTTCTATCGTTTGTGCTTTGTTATACGGCGGGTTGCCGAGGATGACGGTGATGGGGGCCTCTTTCTGCCTTTCGACGCGGGCGGCGTTCTCCTCGCTCAAAAGGTCCATCTGCAGGCCCTCGGTCTGCAACAGCGTGTCGGTGAAGCATACGCCGGGGAAGCGCCGGTGCTCACCCGTCAGCTCCTGATAAGCGCTCTCGATGTTCAACCCGGCGATGTAGTAGGGCAGGAGCATTATCTCGTTGGCCCACAGCTCGGAGTCGTACTTCTCGGTGAGGGCCGAGGGCCGCTGCTCGTGAATCTTCTTCAGGACGGCGACGATGAAGTTGCCGGTCCCCGTGCAGGGATCGAGGATGTGAACGCCGGTATCGGCGAGTGTTTTACCGAACTCGTCGTTCAGCGCCGCCTCGACGGAGTTGACGATGAAGCGGACGATGGGCTGGGGGGTGTAGACTATCCCCTGGCGGTCGGCCTCCTTGGGCGAGTAAGCGTTGAGGAACGGCTCGTAGACCTTGGTGAGAAAGTCCTGTTTCTCTGAAAAGTCGTAGACGAGGTCGGCGTAGTGCTCGACGGCGTGGAAGTACTGGTCGAGCCCGGCGAGGAAGCGGTCACGGGATGGTGCGTCGCCGATGAAGGCGTCCACCAGCTTCTCGAGCTCGCGGGCCACGGAGTTGGTCTCGCGGAAGCGGTCGTAGCGGAAGACTCGGCGGGCGACGCGCTCGGTGAGCAGATGCTGCGCCAGCATCTGTTCGATCTGCTCGAGGGTGACCGACGGGTTGAGGCTGTCGGCGCACATCCGCCGGAAATTTTCCAGTTGCTCGACGAAGGCTCGGTTGGAGAGTTTCTCGCTGGCGATGCGCGCGTGTAGCTTTTCGGCGAAGTCGGGGAGGCGTTCGGTGAACTCGGCCATCGCGAGGTGGAAGTCCTCGATGGGCGGGTTGGTCCAGGCGAAGAACTCGTCGAGGAGGTCTTTTAATTCATTGCGGTGGCGGAGGTCAATGTCGCCGATCCGGTGGTCGTTCTGGAAGAGGACGGCGGTGCGGGTGTCGTCGAAGAGGAGGTTCTTGTCGAAGGGGTAGCCGTCGCGTCGCTTGTTGAGAATCTCGACCTCGAGGTCGTCGCCGGTGTCCTTGGCCTCCCAGTAGCCGCGCCGGATGTGGAAGGGGTCCACGATGATGCCGTCGGGGGTGATGGATTTCCCCCGGGGCGTCTTGAAGGACTCCTTGATGAGCGTCCAGCCGTCGCACATCGAGCACCAGTCGAGGAGGAGGCCCTTCATGGCGGTCTCGGTGGTGCTCTCGATGCCGAGCTGGTCGAGCTTGTCGAAGTCGTCGAGGAGGCGGTAGTAGTCGTCGAGAGCCTGGTTTACGCGGCGGGTTGAGAAGGCGGTCATGGGCGAGTCCGATTGACGTTGGGGCGCGGGAGGCCGCAGAGGGTTTCTCCTACGTCGGACATTTTACAACATTCGGCGTCGGATTGAAATCGGCTTGTAGCGCGGGGCCTCTGCGCCCCGCCTCAGCAGACCTGTCGCCCGTAGAAGGGCGACGCTACGCCGCCCCGCCGCAATAAATTACGGCGGCCCGCAGAGGGGCCGCCCTACATCCGTGTTTCGCACGCCGTCTAAGCGGCGGCCCGTGGAAGGACCGCCCTACATCCGTGTGTGTTGGTCGTTACTTTGCGCCCATCAGGAACATCATCGGATTGCGGGTCTGGACCCAGACGCGTCCCGGTCCGGTGAAGCGGCAGACGAATCCCTCGCCGGAGAAGAAGAGGGACTTGAGGCCGCCGGCCTTGGTGACCTTGAAGGTGGCGGACTCGTCGAAGGCGACGATGTGGCCGGTGTCCACGATGTACTCCTCGCCTGCGCCGAGCTCGATGAGGTGGATGGCGCCGTAGGCGGAGATGAATACGTCGCCTTGACCGTTGATCTTCAACAGGAACATCCGCTCGCCGGAGAAGAGCATCTTGCCGCCGCCGAACTTGGTGCTGATCTCGATGTCGCCGGTGTCGAAGATGTAGGAGCCGGACTGGACCATGACGGTGTTACCTTCGAGATGTAGCTGGATGACGTCGCCGGGGTAGTTGGGGGCCAGGGTCACCTCGCCGCCGGAGGGTCCGCCGGTGAACGTGTTCTGGAAGAAGCTCTCGCCGCCGACGAAGGAGCGCAGGAGCGCCTTGCCGACGCCGCCGCGAGCCTTGGTCTTCATCTCGATGTCGGCGGACATGGTGACCATGGCGCCCGCCTCGGCGGTGACGCTCTCACCCGGGTCCAGCATGACCTTGGCCAGGGTGAAGTTGGGCCGGTACAAAAGATCGTACTTCATGGGACTCCTTAGAGGATGGGGTCAGGTTTTTTGAGCATGTCCTTTTTAGTATAAATTAAAGAGCGGCTCGGTGACAAGGTGCAAATCCCCAGCTTGAAGCTGGCAGCGCCGGGCCAATGCAGCGCGTTGGATCGCAGTCACCCGATGAAGGGTTTACACAATTCGAGAACTGTTGCCGCGTATACGCTCCCGTTGGTCGCTCCCCGTTTGTCCCCTCCCCCCTCTGGGGGGAGGGCTAGGGAGG
>DAOVLG010000238.1 GCA_030631385.1 Candidatus Coatesiibacteriota bacterium
GACTGATCCCCGTTGCCAGTTCCTGGAACAAGCGCTGGCCGCATTTTGTGGAGCTCGGGAGGGAGTTGATCAACCAACGAGGTGGGACTTGCCTGCTCTTCGGCGGTTCCGGTGATGAGGAGCTGTGCGGTACGATTGCACAGAACATCGGTTCGGGTGCGGTATCGCTGGCCGGAAAGCTGAGCCCCATCAAGATGGCCGCTATTCTCCGGCGCTGTTCACTCGCCGTCGGAAACGACACCGGGCCCATGCACCTCTCCGTAGCGGTGGGCACGCCCACGGTGGCGCTCTTCGGACCGACCACCCGTCACTTGGGTTACTACCCCCGGGGGGAGCGGGTACGCATCTTGGAGAAGGAGCTGGACTGCCGCCCCTGCACCAAGAACGGCCTGGAGTACTGTCCCCGGCACAGGGACCTGGCCTGCCTGCAAGACATTACCGTGGAGGATGTTTTAGGCAGTTGCCAAGAACTCCTCGAACGCACCTTGCCGAACGGATGTTCGCCCGATGACAGGTGAGCTTACGGCCTACTACGGCGATTTCGACCTGGCCCTCTTCCGGGTTATCAACTCGGCTGGGGACCCCTTCTTCGACGGGCTCTTCAGCGTGGTGACGAACCGATGGTTCGGGCTTGCCCTGGGCTTATTAGTTTGCGCCTGGCTCATCTACACCAAGCGGTGGGGAGCCGTGCGGTGCATCGCGGCCCTCATCCTGGCGGTCGGACTCTCCGATCTGATCGGTTACCGCGTCTTGAAGCCTCTTTTTAGCCGGCTGCGTCCCTGTTATGCTCTGCCCGAGGGGAGTTTTAACTGGGTGGTCCACGCGGCGAACAAGGGCTCCTTACCGAGCCTCCACGCGGCGAACCTCTTCGCCTGGTCGCTGGTATCCACGCTGGCCGACCGGCGTCTGGCCTGGGGCGGCTATCCCCTGGCGCTCCTGGTGGCCTACAGCCGCGTGTATGTGGGCGTGCACTGGCCCACGGACGTTTTGGCCGGAATGGCCTGGGGAAGCCTGGTGGCCCTCGGCTGCTGGTTCCTCACCGGTTGGGCCGAGGATTTATGGCTAAAATCTCGACGAAAGACCACCGAAAAGGAAGAAAACTGATGCAGGTTTTAGTTGGATACTACTCGCGCACGGGCAACACCGAGGCGCTGGCCGAGGCTGTGGCCGGCGGGGTGCGGGAAGCAGAAGGAGTTGACTGCCTGTTAAAGGATGTATCCTCGATAACCCGGGAGGATTTCGTGGACTCCCAGGGGATCATCCTCGGATCGCCGGTGTACTTCGGCACCATGGCGTCGGAGATGAAGGAGATGATTGACCGCTTTCTGCCGATCCGGAAGAAGATGGAGGATAAAATCGGCGCCGCCTTCGCCACCTCATACGACCCCACCGGCGGCAAGGAGACCACCATCTTTTCGATCATACAGGCCATGCTGATCTACGGGATGATCGTCGTCGGCGATCCCTTCTCCGCCACGGGACACTACGGTATCGCCTGCACGGGGAAGCCCGACGAAAAGACCAGGGACCACGGCGCCAAGCTGGGTCGGCGGGTGGCGGAACTGGTCAAACGATTTTGGTAGCTCGATACACATGGACAAAGCGAGAGGAGGGATCTTCCCTCCTCCTTTCGAATCCAATCCCCACTAAACTTTTAGTTCGCGTTTAGCACCTCCAACGGGTCCAACTCCTGGGACGGTTCCCCGTAATCGTCAAGCCAGTAGGCCTCGGGGTTACGCGGGTAAACCAGGAAGTGTCCCCGGTCGGCGGGATCGGCGGCACGGTGGAACCGGAAGAAGACCTCCTCCTCCGTCATGCCGACCATCTCGATCTTCCCCCTGGCGTGGCTCATGATGTAGCGGATCCGGTTGGCCAGGCCGGAGCACCTCCCACCGGTGAGTTCGACTATCTCGATCCCCTCCTCGATGGGCACGACGTAGGGGCGGTTGCCCACCGTCGGACGCACCTGGAAGAGATAGTAGGGCGCCACGCCGATGAAGGACAGTTTCTCGAAAAGCTCGACGAGGGTGTCTGGATCATCGTTCACCCCGCGGATGAGCGGCGTCTGGTTACAGATGATCACGCCGGCTTTGAGCACCATCTCCACGGCCCTAACCGCGTGTTCGGTTATCTCGTTGGCGTGGTTGAAGTGGGTCATCAGGTATATCCGGCGGTGGGGCTTGCTGAACCGGGCCAGCACCTCCAACAGCTCACCGTCTTCGGACAATCGGAAGGGGTAATAGGCGGGCAGCTTGCTGCCGATCCGGATTATCCTGACGTGTTCGATCTCCCGAAGCGCGCCCAAAAGCCGGGTAAGACGGCCGGTGGACAGCATCAGGGGGTCCCCTCCGGAGAGGAGAACGTTGTTGATCTCTTTATGTCCGCGAATGTAATCCAGGGCGGGAGCATAATCCAGGGTGGTCTCCCTGTTCTCGCACATGAAGAGCCGTTTTCGGAAGCAGAAACGGCAGACGCCGCCACAGACGTTGGTGGTCAGTAGCAGCGCCGTGTCGGGGTACTTGTGCTCCAGGCCCGGCGCAACCGTGAAGCGGTGCTCGCAGGATGCGTCGAGCTCCCCCCACTCATCCAGTTCGGCGGGATCCGGGATGACGATTCTCCTGAGGGGATCCTCTGGATCGTCCCAGTCTATGAGGGATAGGTAGTAGCCGTTGGCGCGGAAAGAGAAGCAGTCGGCGGCATCTTTCAGGAGGATTCTATCCGCGGGACTGATTTGGGGGACCTCTTCGATTTCATTGATGTAGTTTGCTTTGGCCATTGATGTTACCCGTTGGATTTTATCGGGTTTTTTCTACCTCCTCTCAGGTTTTTATTGGATTTGAGGATAAACCTCTATCTTTAGATTACCATCTCCTTTCGTCTGTGTCAAGTGGGTGATGTGGCAGACTGAGGGTTTTCACTGATCTAGCGGCATTCGACATTGAAAGGGGACGGCTCACAGCCGCCCCCCTTCCATCAGGCCATCCTAAATAAACCCTCTCTTTCGCAGAACATCCTCCAGGTTCGGCCTTCCGATCTCCTGGAGTTCGTAGCCGATCCTGGTTGACGGGCAGGCGATGTCAATTATCCTCCTCAGATCAATCGGGGTGCCGATGATCACCGAATCAATAACGCCGACGATGGCCATGCGGTTGATGGTGGCCTCCAGGTCCCCGATCTGTTCGGCGCCGTAGCCTATGGCGGGCAGGAGCATGCCGATGTCGGGGTACTTCTCAAAGGTCTCGGCGATCCCGCCCACGGCCCATTCACGCGGGTCCACCAGCTCCGCCGCGCCGAACCTCTCCGCCGCCGCCACACCGGCGCCGAACTTCATTCCGCCGTGGGTCAACGTAGGGCCGTCCTCCACCGCCAGGACGCGCTTGTCCGTAATCACCGACGGGTCTTCCACCGTCAACGGGCTGGCGGCCTCGACGACCACGGCTCCCGGATTCGCCGTCCGGATATTGTATCGCAGAAGCTCCAGCTTCTCCGGGGGCACGGAGCCCAGCTTGTTCACCACGATCACGTCGGCCAAACGGAGGTTGGTCTCGCCGGGGTAGTAGGCCACCTCGTGCCCGGCCCGGAAGGGGTCGGTGACAACGATCAAGAGGTCCGGTTTGTAGAAGGATGTATCGTTGTTTCCACCGTCCCAGAGGATTACGTCGGCCTCCTTCTCCGCCTCGCGCAGGATGGCCTCGTAATCCACCCCGGCGTAGATGACGTTCCCCGCGGCAATGTGCGGCTCGTACTCCTCCATCTCCTCGATGGTGCACTCGTACTTATTTAAATCCGCCAGCTCGGCGTAGCGCTGGACGCGCTGCTTAACCAAATCGCCGTAGGGCATGGGGTGGCGGACAGCGACGACCCGTTTCCCGGCGGTCTGGAGGAGGTCAATCACCCGGCGGCTGGTCTGGCTTTTCCCACAGCCGGTGCGCACGGCGCAGACGGCGATCACCGGCTTGGAGCTTTCGAGCGTCACCGCGGGACCGCCCAGAAGCATAAAACTCGCCCCGGCGGCGTTTACGATACTTACCCGGTGCATGACGTATTCATGCGAGATGTCGGAGTAGGAGAAGACGACGAAATCCACACCGTGTTCCTTTATCAGCGTCGGCAGCTCGGCC
>DAOVLG010000279.1 GCA_030631385.1 Candidatus Coatesiibacteriota bacterium
AGCATCGCCACCAGTGATTTTCTGTACCTGGGCGGCGCGCCGACGGCGATTTCGTTAACGGGCGGCAAACCGCACCTCCCGCTGCTCGATGATGCTCATCATCTCGGTGTAGAGCCTCAGCACCTTCTCGTAGCCCGGCTGCGAGTAGCGGGCCGTGGCGGCGGCCTCGGTGAGCGGTTCCCGGGTTTGGGGATCAATGAAGCCCTCCTCAAGGATCAGCTCGGAATCTATCTTGCCCTTGGCCAGCGCCTCCAGGGTAAGTTCCTGCATCCGCGCCGCCACCTCGGGGATGTTGATATCAAGGATACACCACTTGGTGCAGTTACCGCACTGGGTGCAGCGCAGCCCTCCCTGGCGGATGAAACGCTCGTAGTCGGCGGTTCTCGACGAGATCACCATCTCCACGGGGAAGATGTACTCGGGGCAGTTCTCCCCCTCGGGCTGGGAGAGCACGCGCATACAGGCCCGGTCCTCCAGGCAGTATATCGAGTAACCGGTGCCGATCAAGACCGCCTTGAAGATGACGAAGGTCAGGGTGAGGGCGATGATGACCATGGCGATGCGGTTGAGGTTTTTGGTGAGCATCCGGTGCTGGGATTTGGAGATGAACTGATAACGCCGGATACCAGGCAGCACCTCGATCTCATCGCGAGGCGGGCCGTAGATGATTTTCTCTTTTTCTTTTTTCTTGTTATTCGCCATGCTGACTCAGGTAATCATATAGAGAATAGCGACGACTATTCCCCCCAAGGCGCCCTGCATGAGGCCCTTTCGGTCACGGAAATCCATTGCGTACGCAATTATTGCGCCGGAGATCGCCCCGCCGAAGAGGAAGGCGATCCAGGTCAATAACGTGCCCGGTTCCATTTTTATCCTCTATGTAACCAGCAGCAGGGCTCCGGCGATGGTCCCGCCGACCGCTCCCTGTAGAAGGTAGGTGATGAAGGGCGCCGAGTTGACGAACCCCGAGGCCTGGTCCGGCCAGAACAGCGCGAACGACATAAGGATGCCCGCGATGGCGCCGCCAAGCAGGAATGTCGCCCAGGTGGCGATCTTCTGCTCCTTCTCCTGGGTTGGGGTGCGAAGTTTCTTGAAAACGTCGGGGTTGATCAGCTTCACCACACCCACGGTGAAGGCGAAGAGCCCGATCAAGAGGCCGAAGAAGAGGAGAAGGTTCTCCAGGCGGAAAGGGTTGTGGGTGAGCACCAAAAAGCGCATCACCAGCGACGCCAGGGGGGTCATCCCCACCATGATACCGAAGCTCTGGGCGTTGCGTAGATAGCCTATCTCAGAGCGTATCATTCCCTCGGATATGGTTCCGATACCGCCGATGGGGCTCGGACCGCAGCTCGCTGCCGCATTGACGATGAACCCGGCCAGAACTATGGAGAGCTGATTGTAGGTCAGGAGCCCGGAGGCGTCGGGCATCCAGCCCGTGGCCGGTCCCATGGCTACCACAATGGGGAGCAGCGCCGCCGCCAGGATTCGCCCGCAGGGCATGGGCATGATGGTCTCGAGCTGGACAAAAAGGGCGATCATACCCGCCACGCCCAGGCCGATCCCCATTACCTTGAACTCCGAAAGCCAGACCAGAACCTGACTCAGGGTTTTGAACCCCCCCGAAACCGCCAGTGATCCGGCCATCAAGAACCCGGCCACCAGGGCGGTGATAGGGTGGAGAATGATCCCGGCGATCACCTGGCGGATCGAGAGTCGGGCGATGAGCATGATGAGAACGGTGGCCACCAGGAGGGTGGTGGTGATCGGGGTCTTGCCGAAGACCCCGAAAACCGCCCCGATCAGGGCCACGAGGAAGATGACCAGGGCGATGTAACCCACCAGGGGCGCCTGGAACTTCTTCGCGATTGCGGCCTCGTCCTCCTTGATTATCAGGGACTGATCGCCGGACGAAGCGGCGCCTACGCTCTGGGAGAGCTGCCGGCCCTCGGTCAGACGGATCTTTTCGGTCAGGTCGAACCGAGTTAAGAAAAGGCTGATGAAGAGGGCGGCGAAGGCGGTGCCGATCATGATCCCGAACTCCTGCGAGCTCGTCAGGAGTCCGAGTTTCTGCAGGAAGCCTTCACCGATCTGCCCGATACCGCCGATCTGGCTGGGTCCGCAGCTCGCCGCCGCGTTGACCGCCAGTGCGGTAACGAGGACGATCATCTGGCGTTTGGTGAGTAAACGCACACCCTCGGGACCGAGGGTGATGATTACCGGAAGGAGCGCCGCCGCCTGGATCCTCCCGCAGGGCATGGCGAAGATAGTGGCGAACTGGGCGATGAAGACCATGGTGCCCGCTATACCCAGGGGGGTGCCCCGCATCTTGTTGATGGCGACGCGCAGGGCGGCAAACCCCCCCGAACCCTCGAGGGCGCCGGCGATCAGGAAACCGCCGGCCATGGCCATGATCGGCAGAAGGATGACGTTGGAGCCCACCGCCGATCCGATCGAGAGCATCTCGTTTAAAGATCCGCCGTCGATCCAAATCGCCACGGCGGTCATGATGATGTTTATGAGCGCGCCGGCGACGAGGAGGGTCTGCAGCGGCAGCGGTATCAACCGCCGACCACCTACCATGATCAGCGGACCCAGGACGGTGAAAACGAAGACGAGGAGGCTTAGGATGCCGACAATCTCGTGAGCCAAGGAAGCTCCAGCACAGGTTGTTGTGCTCCGCCCAGATGAGCTCTACTTGAGATTACGGGGCCGTGCTTTTATTGATCAGTTCCTCTACCTGGGATACGACATCGAACGGGTTGAAGGGTTTGACTAGATGGAGGGCGATGCCGATCTCCCGGCTGATCCTCTCGTAAAGCGGTCCCGAATGGCCGGTAATAATGGCGACGGGGGTTGAGGACAACAGTTCGTCCGCCATCAGATCGTGGTAGAGCTTGTAGCCGTCAATGCCCGGCATCAGCAGGTCCAGGATGATGGCGTCGGGGTGCTCCTCCCGCACTACGCTCAGAACGGAAGTGGGATCACTCAACGGGATCGTCTCGTGTCCCCTGCTTTTGAAGGCAAGTTGGAGGGTTTCGACGATGTGCTCCTCGTCGTCCACGATCATGATCCGAGCCATCATGACTCCTTGATCCTCTTACAGGATTACATCATGGGTGATTGGGTGCCCGGTTTTCGAGGATCCGTTCCACCTGCTCTACGACCTTGTAGGGCATGAAAGGTTTGGTCAAATGCAGCTTGATACCGAGGCCCTCGCTGATTTGTTTGTAGATCTCGTCGGGCTTGGCGGTGAGAACGACGACCGGTATTTTCGACAGATGCTTATCCTCGACCAGGTGGTTGAACACCTCGTAGGCGTCCATTCCGGGCATCATGATGTCGGCAATGATAACGTCGGGGTGCTC
>DAOVLG010000488.1 GCA_030631385.1 Candidatus Coatesiibacteriota bacterium
CCGCTGGGTATAAGCGTGAACTTGGTCGGCGTCTTGGTAGGCGATGGAATCGGCGGGAATAGGAGGGGTGAGCCAGGCGGCCGCCGCCAGAAGGTCGTAGGTGTCCCGGGGCATGCCGATGTCCACGATGTCTATGGGCTGGAACCAGGAGAGATTAACGAAGGTAACGGCGTAGTAGAGATCGCAGGTACCGTCATGGTTGATGACGACGGTGGCCTCCATCTTGGGCAGTTCAAACTCGTACTGAGCAAGGGAGGGTGTGGCGAAGAGAAGAATCAGTGTCGAGATGATCAAGCGGCGCACAGCGGGAACCCCCGGTTGTCCTGGAGCAAGTTGGACGTTTGATTTTATCCTAAAGACCTCCCCGGGGCAAGGGGGTGCATCGGGTCGCGTTTGACAACGGACCCCGCAAGAAGTAAGGTTTACTCAAGTAACCTACCGGAAAAAATGAGACGATCCTTCCTCATCGCCACACTCTGCGGACTAACCCTTTTCATGAGCTGCGACGGTGACACCGGAAACGGCGGCGAACCCGAGGAGTACCCCGATCTGAGCCTGGGCTGGGGGAGGCTCCTGGCCGAGGAGGTCCGGGACGCGGAGCTACCCGGCGGTGAACAGATCTACGCCTTCGCCGTCTTCGTTGACGGAGAGGGACTCCTGGAAGATGTGGATTCCTTCTACCACTTCTTCTTCGCCGAGCCACAGTCACTCCTCGACACCGACGGCCTGTGGGTCACCGTGTACCATTCGGGGGACACAGGCCATTTCGTAGGCAAGTGCGCCTACGAAGAACCGCTGCCCGTGTTCTCCGACGCCGGTCCCTGGATCGAGACCGCGGACGGGGCCCTCGAGACCATCGGCGGGGTTGATTTCACCGACCGAACCTACGAGGTCCGCGAGGCCGTCCTCTTCCACGCCTGGGCTGACTTCGTCGTCCAGGTGGACTACTGGTGGGAGCCCGACCGGCACCGGGCGAAGGTCATCCTGAACGCCGAAACAAATGAGATAATAGACGTCGAGGACCATCGCTGATCAAGCGTTATCTAAAGAGGCCCATTATGAGCTATTTCTTCGCGAAGAAGTTGAAGTTGGGGTACGAGGAGGCAATCTCCCGGGTGAAGGAGGAGCTTGAGAGGGAGGGCTTCGGCGTCCTGACCGAGATCAACGTCAAGGAGACGCTCAAGAAGAAACTTGGCGCCGATTTCAGACCCTACATCATCCTCGGCGCCTGCAACCCCCACAACGCCTACAAAGCGCTCCAGGCCGAGGCCCGGATCGGCCTCATGCTCCCCTGCAACGTCGTCGTGCAACAGACCGAGGAGGGTGTCGAGGTCTCGGCAGTGGACCCCGTGGCCTCTATGCAGGCGGTGGACAACAAGAACCTCGAATGCATCGCGGTCGAGGTCCGGGACAAGCTGCACAAGGTGATTAACAATTTGTAGGAGCCGTCCCGATGCTAAAAAGGCGGCCAGCTTGAAGCTGGACACTGCCTCGCGTCTCCGCGGCATCGCCATTTGAAGGGATAGCGCTGCGTACACGCTCCCGTTGGTCGCTCACCCAATATACGAAAGACAAGGGGTTTAAACCCCTTGTTTTAATGTAGGGAGTAGCTCTCTGTGGCTGCCC
>DAOVLG010000408.1 GCA_030631385.1 Candidatus Coatesiibacteriota bacterium
AACAAGCGATTTAACCGAGCACAATCCATGGCAGAGGAAGAGAAACAGTCTACAGCAAACGATAGGCCCATACCCGCCATCCCTCTGTCGGGAGCCGGGCAGGCCACCGACGAGCAACAACTGCCGGGCGGGAAGATCATCCGCTCGGCCGGAGTGGTCGGCGGAATGACCCTGCTCTCGCGCGTCATGGGCATGGTGCGTGAGATTCTCTACGCCGCCCTGTTCGGCGCCGGCGCGGTCAACGACGCCTTCCGCATCGCCTACAGCATCCCCTACTTCTTCCGTCGGGTGCTGGGCGAGGGGGCCATGGCCGCCTACTTCCTCCCCACCTTCGTTGACATCCGGGAGAACCAGGGCCCGGAGAAGGCCTGGCGGCTGGCCAACAACGTCTTCAACACCTTGGGGCTCATCGCCTTGGGGCTGGCCGGTCTCGTGGCCGTCTTCGCCCCCCAGATAATCCGGGTTATCGCGCCGGGCTTTGCCAAGATGGGTAACCTGGGGCTGGCCATAGATCTCACCCGGATCATGATCCCCTTCATGATGACCATGACCCTGGCGGCGATCCTGATGGCCATCCTCAACGCCTACCACAAGTTCGCTCTCCCCTCCTCGGGTACGATCATCCTCAACCTCGTCTTCATCACCGGGCTCTACACCATCGTGCCGCTCTTCGGTAACGTTCCCGTAGAGATGATCTACGGGGTGGGCCTGGTCATCGTCATCGGCGGCTTTTTCCAGATAACCGCCCTGGGCACGGGTGTGCGCCGCCAGGGCGGTCGTTGGAAGCCCATCGTCAACCTCAAGGCGCCGGGGCTGAAAATGGTGCTGAAGCTGATGGTGCCGGCTCTCTTCGGCATGGCCGTGGTACGGGTGAATCTCTTGATAGACAACGCCCTGGCGAGCCTGTTGGGTGAAGGGATGATCAGCTCCCTGAACTACGCTGAGCGCCTGCTGCAGTTCCCCATGGGTGTTTTCGGGGTGGCACTCTCCACGGCGATCCTGCCCACCCTCTCGAGATTCGCCGCCAAGGGAAAATTAACCGAGCTGCGGGATACCATGAATTACGCCCTGCGCATGGCGATGTTCGTGGCGATCCCGGCTTCCGTCGGGATCATGATCCTACGCGAGCCGCTGGTGGCGCTCTTCTTCCAGCGCGGGGCCTTCGACGCCCTGGCCACCCATAACACCTCCTGGGCGCTCCTGTTCTACGCCGCCGGGCTCATGGGTTACATCGGGGTGGCGGTGGTGGTGCCGGTTTTCTACGCTCAGAAGGACACCAAGACCCCGGTCATCGTCGGCTCCATCGCCGTGGCGGTGAACATCGTCGGCGACTTCGCCCTCATGGGCCCCTTGCGGCAGGGCGGACTGGCCTTGGCCAGCGCCGTCGCCAGCTTCGTCAACCTGGGGCTCCTCTTGATCGTCATGCGCCGCCGGGTGGGACAAATCGGCTTTTCCAGGGTCTTCAAGTCGGGGCTCAAGCTCCTGGCGGCCGCCGGCACCATGGGAGCGGCCCTCTGGGTCTGGCTGGAGGTGTCCGGCTTCACCGCCGAGACGAGCACCTTCATGGAGAAACTGACCGTGGGCGGTGGTGGAATCGCCGTCGGAGCGGTGATCTTTATCCTCGTCGCCTGGGCGCTCCGCTCCAGCGAGCTGAAGGAACTAAAAGGGATTTTCCTGGGAATGCTCCGGCGGAAGCAATCGCCGAAGGGGACGAACGGGAGATAAACCTTTAAAAACCCGACGCCGGAAACCGGGTACGATTTCCCATCGTAGAACGAAATCGTACGGCCCGGATTGAGTGGTATAATGCGCGGGTAGCGAAACCGTAAAACCCCCTTCGCCCGATGGACTCCGATTACCGACTCCTCAGCCGGATCAACTATCCCGTCGACCTCCGCCGGCTCAACCTGTTCGAGCTGGTGGAGCTGGCTGGTGAGCTGCGCCGCTACATCATCGAGACGGTCAGTCGGACCGGCGGCCACCTGGCACCCAGTCTCGGCGCCCTCGAGCTGACCATCGCCCTTCACTACACCCTGAACACGCCCCGGGACAAGCTGGTCTGGGACGTGGGGCACCAGGCTTACGCCCATAAGGTGCTCACCGGTCGCCGGGACTCGCTTCCCACCATTCGTCAGCTCGGGGGGATCTCTGGCTTCCCGAAACCTACCGAGTCCCCCTACGATACCTACGCCGTGGGGCACGCCTCGACAGCGATCTCCGCCGCCCT
>DAOVLG010000423.1 GCA_030631385.1 Candidatus Coatesiibacteriota bacterium
CGCCCTGTTACAATCTGCCTGGATAACCCCACGGACTGTGGTATAATTCATCCGCTTAACGCGATGTAGAAATCCCCACCCGAGGTTCCCATGGCCGATAAACCGAAGCGTCTGGTCTTCCCCTTCCGTCTTGGTTTGCGCCTGGCGATCATCGTCGGCGTCGTGATCGTCTTCTGGCTGGCCGCCAAGCTCTACAACGTTCCCTACTACCGCGATTTCGACCGCCGGGTCGTCGTCCTCGGCTTCGACGGGGTGGACTCGGACCTGTTGGAGATGTGGATGGCCGCCGAGGACCCGGACAACCCGGGCGAGTCCCTGTTGCCGAACCTGGCGGCCCTGGCCTTGGAGGGCGTCTACAGCCCGCTCCTTCCCACTATCCCCGCCCAGAGCCCGGTGAGCTGGTCCAGCTTCGCCACCGGAACCAACCCCGGCAAGCACGGCATCTTCGATTTCCTCCTGCGCGATCCCAACACCTACACGCCCATCTTCGCCCTGCTGGAGTCCACCGAGGCCGAGTTCCTCTGGGAGCTGATCCCGACCACGATGCCCAAGGTCTGGTGCCGGCGCCAGGGGACGCCCTTCTGGGACGTGGCCAGCTCCGCCGACGTGCACCAGTTGTTGATGCAGGTGCCGGTGACCTTCCCCTGCCCCTGCGCCACGGGGGAGGTGCTCTCGGGGCTGGGGGTGCCCGACGTGCGGGCCACCATGGGAACCTTCTTCTACTGGGCCGAGGACCTGCCGCCAGGGATCGAGGAGGACACCGAGTTCGGCGGGAAGCTCTACCGTCTGACGGTCCGGCGCGACGGCGGCTTCGACCTGCCCATCGAGGGGCCGCGTAACCCGGTCATCCGCGACAACAAGCGCGAGCTGCGCGAGGAGGCACTGGTGCGCCGGCTCACCCCCGACGAGACCGAGTACCTGAACACCCCGGAGGAGATCCTGATCACCACCGTCGGGCGCATCCTGGACGACGGGTCCGTCAGCCTGAACCTGGACGAGCAGAACGCGGTTCTCAAGGTGGGCGAGTGGAGCGACTTCCTCGAGTTCGACTTCCGCGTCAACGCCCTGATAACCGTGCACGGCATCAGCCAGTTCAAGCTCCTCTCCACCGACCCATTGCAGGTCTACCTCCATCCGATCAACTTCGACCCGCGCAACCCGCCCTTCCCCATCTCCTGCCCCGAGTGCCTGTGCGCGGAGGTGGCCGAGGATGTCGGACTCTACTACACCCAAGGCTGGGCCATTGACACCTGGGCCATCTCCGAGGGCCGCATCGGCGAGGAGACCTTCATGGAGAACCTGTGGAAGGTCTCCGACGACCGCTTCCAGATAACCAAGCACCTCTTCACCGAGTATGACCCCGAGCTGACCGTGGCGGTCTACATGTGCACCGACCGGGTGCAGCACATGATGTGGCGCCTGATAGATTCCGACCACCCCATGTACTCCCACGAGCTGAAGGAGCTCTGGGGGGACGCCATCCTGAACGTCTACAAGTGGATGGACGGCGTGGTGGGCTGGTTCCGCGAGCGCCTCGATCCCGAGGATGTCCTGATCGTGATGAGCGACCACGGCTTCGGTTCCTACCGCCGCGATGTCAACCTCAACACCTGGCTCATCCAGGAGGGCTACCTGGTGCTCGAGGAGGGCTTCGAGACCGAGGAGCATAACCTGGAGGACCTATTCAGCGAGCAGGGGCTCTTCTTCGCCGGGGTGGACTGGAGCCGGTCGGTGGCCTACGCCCTGGGGCTGGGGGAGATCTACATCAACCTCGAGGGGCGCGAGGCCCAGGGGATGGTGAAGCCCGGGGAGGAGTACGACCGCGTTTTGGATGAGATTTCCCGGAACCTGCTGCGGCTGTTGGACACCAACCCGCCCCACGGCCCCCGGCCCAAGGCGGAGGGAGACCGGGTTTACGCCGAAGACGATCCGGACCGGCCCGATCCCTTGCCGGTGGTCCGCAACGTCTACCGCGGCGACGTCGTGTTCCACGGCGACGCCATGGAGTACTTCCCCGACATCTTGGTCGGTTTCTACGAGGGCTACCGGGTGAGCTGGCAGTGCTCGCTGGGCGGCATCGAGCCAAACATCCTCTCCGACCAGAAGAAGA
>DAOVLG010000459.1 GCA_030631385.1 Candidatus Coatesiibacteriota bacterium
AACTGTTAGGAAGCTGGAAAGCCGCGCCACTCAAGCGCGGTTTTTTCGTCGCCTTGCCACGGAGTCGAAATGGTGGTAAATTAGATATTGAAAGTATCCACAAGAGTTTAATTTAAAGGAGGCTGAAATGCGAAAGACGTTGTTGCTTATCTGTACTCTGTTACTCCTGGCAGCGGTGGGGCAGGACCCCGAGGACATCATCATCAAGTACGACAGTAACTACGGCGGTAACTGGATCACCGACGCTACCAGTAGCCTGTGGCCGAGCTGCAACGTGGTGACCTACCACGGCAACACCTGGCCCACCTTCATCACGGCCCTGCAGGGCAGCGAGTGGGATATGTGCGTCGTGGCCGCGATGAACTACACCACCTTCACTACCAGCCACTACCAGGCCCTGACGGATTACTACAACGACTACGAAAAGCTGCACTACCAGAACTGGTACTCCCACTACGGCTATGACTCTATGCTGGAGAGCGCCACGGGTGTCGGCAATCCCGGCTCGATGGGCTTCACCTCCAGCCACTACGTCTGGGATGCGGGCCACGACATCGTCCAGGACATTGACCCCTGGACCCTGGACATGCACGGCTGGGGCTTCGGCGTCTATCACCACCGCTATCCCTGGACCAGCGCCCACCCGGTGACCGGCTGGAGCGCCTCTGAATCAACGGGCCAGGCCGGTTTCCTTGAGGCCGAGAACGGCGTAGGTGTTATGACCGGTCTTTACGCCAGCTACATCGGCGGCGGCCAGGAACAGGCGCTGTGGGAGAACGTCCTCAACTTCATCTGGGGCGGCGAGCCCGATATCGAGCCACCCTGGGTCGAGGGAATGGATCCCGACGACGGCGAGATTGACGTGCCGGTTGACACCACCATCGTCTTCCACTGCGTGGACTTGCTCTCCTCCGTTGAACTCGACACCATTGACTTTTCCGCCCGCGACACCTCCCTGTCCGACGGCCGGGCCGTGAGCGCCAGCGCCACCCTCAGCGTCGCGCACGACTCGACACGCAGCATCGCCGGCGAACTGGACATTGACGACACCGATCCCAAGAACGTCGTCTGCACCTTCACCCCCTACGATCCCCTCTACGAGGACGACACCATCACCTGCACCGTGGCCGGTGGGCCTGATGGTCTAGCGGATAGCCGGGGGAATTACATGGAAGAGGACTGGGTCTGGATCTTCGACACCGAGGTCGCCGTTGAGGATACCACCTGGGGCCAGATCAAGGCCGAGTATTAGCAAACAGGAACGGCAAGCGCATCGGGGAACCCACGCGGGTTCCCCTTTTTTATCCATCGGGGGACTACTTCGACGTCGAGGCCCACATCCGCTACCGGGTGATGGCCCAGCGCGGTAGCCTCCTCTTCCCGGTCTGTTCCCTGAACGAGAACCACGACATGTGCCGCCTCTCCGACGACGACGGTGAGACCCGGACCAACTCCGAGGACGAGTGGGGCACCGTCTACGATTGCTTCTTCGGGCTGGAGTCACTCCCCCTGCCGAGGCGTGGAGGAGACCGTCTGGGACGCCACCAAGGCCGGGTACTAAACCGATCGGTAGCGGATAAAACGAAGCCCCCCGTATTTGAACGGGGGGTTCGAAAAAGCACAAAAAACTGCCCACTCCACAGATTGTTTTCCTGTGTTATTTATACAGTGTTGTTAATACTTTACACAGAGCGCGTACCAACAAATTCCAAAGCTGCCGTCAACGATGGTGTTGACATCCCTACCGTGGTGTGAAAGAATGTAACTGTGGTCTGAGTGATGGGTTCAACCTAAAGGAGGAACGAATGAAGTACGCTTCTGTTATTGTGCTGTGCGTTTTCGCCGTCGTGTCTTTCGGCAGCGCCGT
>DAOVLG010000133.1 GCA_030631385.1 Candidatus Coatesiibacteriota bacterium
CGCGCCGGGGAGGGGTAGGGCTCACCGAGCGCAAGTTGAGGTGTCTGATCAGGTATCGAAACCGGCTCCGTCGGGCCGAAGCGGCTCACCAAGCCGTCGTTATCAATCACCTCCAACCAATAGCGGTACTCGATCCCTCTTGCAAGGGGTTGAAACCCCTTGTCTTTTCTGTCCAGGTAGCTGGTCGCCGAGCCGGGAAGCGGGTTGCCGTGAATCGCCAACGGCTCGCTATTCCCCACCGACCGCAGGACACGTAGGCTCGACGGTATGTCGCCAGTGATGGACCAGCCGAGGAGGACACCCTCGTCGCGGACCTCGGCGAACAGCTCCGCGTCCTCCACCCCCGGGCCGCTCTCGTACCAGGCGTATTTAAGAGCAGAGTTGGTGAAATCTCTATACGAAATGTGGGGGCAATCGAACGAGTCCAGCGCCAAAGAGGTGTACGCGCCTACCGTTCCCTCCGAGTCAACGGTCTCGACTTGCCAAGAGCTACCGTTCCAGCGGGCGTATTTCAGGTCACCGCCTCCATAATACGAGATGTGGGGGTAGTCGGAGGAGTCCAGCGCCAGGGAGGTGTACATGCCTACGCTTCCCTCTGAGTCCACGATCTCAATCTGCCAGGCGGCGCCATCCCAGCGGGCGTACTTGAGATCACGGGTGCTGTCGCTATAATCAAAATACGAGATGCGGGGGTAGTCGGAGGAGTCCAGCGCCAGGGAAGTGTACCAGCCCACAGATTCCTCTGGGTCCACGGTCTCGATCTGCCATTCGGCGCCGTCCCAACGGGCATATTTGAGATGATAGTTGAAGTAATCATCGTAATACGATATGTGGGGGTAATTGGAAGAGTCCAAGGCCAATGAGGTGTGCATGCCCACGTTTCCCTCTGAATCCACGGTCTCGATCCGCCATTCGGCGCCGTCCCAGCATGCGTATTTGAGATCATTGTTGGGGTTGTCGGAATAAGCGATGTGGGGGTAATCGTTGGAGTCCAGCGCCAGGGAGGTGTAACTGCCCACGTGGCCCGCCGAGTCCACGGTCTGGACCTGCCAAGAGCTTCCGTTCCAGCGGGCGTATTTAAGAGCAGTGTTGGTGTAGTCGTAATACGAAATGTGGGGGCGGCCGGAGGAGTCCAGCGCCAGGGAGGTGTGCAAGCCTACCCTTCCCTCCGAGTCAACTGTCTCTATCTGCCAAGAGCTTCCGTTCCAGTGGGCGTATTTAAGATTACCATTACCGCTGGCGTAGTCGTAATACGAGATATGGGGGCGGCCGGAGGAATCCAGCGCCAGGGAGGTGTAACTACCTACGACGCCGTCCGAGTCCACCGTTTCGATGTGCCACTCGCCGGCAAACGCCGCACCGGCAAGCGCCAGCGCGAAAAGAAGGACCATCAGCCGTTTCATCGCAACCTCTCTTCACCTAAAAGCGTTTAAATCCACTCAAACCATTAAAATTAAGGGGAGGAACCAGCCTCCCCTTAAATATAGCCCTTAATAGCTTTGAGCGCAAGTGGCTACTTGACCGTAAAAGCCTGCTCGCCGAGGAACTCGCCGTCTGAGTAGAACTTGACCTTCCACTCGCCCAGGGTCCAGTTGCCGGCGGTGGCACAGTTTTTGCGGAAACAAAGCTCAGATAAGTCCGCCGGGCTCCCTCGTGCAAAAACCTGTGCCACCGCCTCTACAACTTACGAAATTACCGTGCGATCACCATCCGCCGGATGGTCGCGTCAACTTTGGTCGTAACCAGCCGGGCCATTCCCGAGTTGACACCCCGGCAATCGCCCTCTATAATTTCAGCCGCATGAATTAAGGAAACGGCGGGAATAGCAAGCCTTTTCTTTAACAGTCCTCAAAGGATCGGGACATGCTGAACCCCGGACAGCTCAAACTGGACCTCTTCTGTAAGGGGATGCGCATTGACGAGTCGTGCTACCTGGAGGGTGATGCGCGGCACATGATCCGCACCCGCGGCGGTCTGGGATCGGGCCTCGATTTCATCCTCGATGAAAAAGTCTGGGTCAACGCCCCGGTGGTTGAGCCCTTCGCGAAACAGTCCCCGTACCTCATGGTGAAGGGAAACGGGGATTATTACTTGAAGGACGAGCGCGAGGAGGACCTCCACTACAACGCAAAGATGCTGCCCCAGCCCAAGTGGTACGAGCTCAAGACCTCGACCGGCGTGCCGATGAAGAAGATCGGCGTCATGCAGGGCAGCTATCCAGGCATATACACGAGCAGACTCTGTGGCTTTTGGAAGGAGAAGACCAACTGCCGCTTCTGCTCGGTGGGGCTCAACCTGGGCGACACCGAGACCGAGGAGAAGAAGGTCATCGAGGTGCTCGAGACCTGGCGGGCCGCTCGGAAGGAATTCAAGTGCTCCTTCATCCACTTCAACTCGGGCTACGAGGAGGGCCACGCCATCGAGAACATCTGGCCCTACCTGGAGGGTATCAAGAGGGAGACCGGGGCGATGATCGGCGTCCAGTGTGTGCCGCAGCCCGACTTCACCTGGTACGACAAGCTCAAAAAGCTCGGCGTGGATCACCTCTCCTTCTGCTTGGAGATCGTCAACCGGGAGATCTTCCCGAAGATCTGTCCGGGCAAGGCCGACAAGCTGGGAACGGATCTCTATCTGGACGCGATCCGCTACACCTCGAAGCTCTTCGGCCGGGGGCGGGTGCACGGTGAGATCATCGCCGGGCTGGAGCCGCCCGAGGACACCATCCGCGGTGTGGAAACCTTCGCCGAGTGGGGCGCGGCGACCACCATCTGCATCTTCCGCCCCACGGTGGGCACCGACCTGGAGGACACCCCGCCGCCCAAGTACGAAGAGATGGCGCCCATCTATAAGCGGGCCTACGAGCTGTGGATGGAGAACGACGTACCGCTGGGGATCGCGCCGGGCATCCACGTGGCCATGACCATGCAGCCCAAGGAATCGAGGTACTTCGCCGACTCCACGACGCCCGTCTACACCGGGAAGAAGATCAAGCAGTTCTTCATGCGCCGCGCCGCCCGCGCCTACTACCGCACACGGCTGTTCCTCAAGGGATAATTTGTTGGTCCGAACGTAGGGGCGGGTGTCCACACCCGCCCGTTTTCTAAGGTAGCCCTCGGCCAGTGCCTCGCAGATTGCGATGATGTAGGGGCGGGTCTTTTCTCCCGCCCGCGGGCCGAACTAAAGGTCGGCCCCTACGAGTATGACAAGCGATATACAGATCTCTCGTAGGGGAGGGTCAACCGACCCTCCCGCCGTGGCGGCCCGCGGAGGGACCGCCCTACATCGGGCAATGATGCGTAGGGCGGGGATTCCCATCCCCGCCGCTTCACCCCTCTCCCCAGCCCTCCCCCCAAAGGGGGGAGGGAGTATAAGGAACCCCTCACCCCGACCCTCTCCCACAGGGAGAGGGAGAATAATGCAAAGCGGGAATTTACTACCCGCCGTTCGCAAGGCCCACCTGCCGCAGGGTGGATGATGAGAGGCTCTCGGCGCGGCGCCAGGCCAGCCTCCGCTGTTCCAGCGCCATCCTCCCCATGACCACCGCCCTCTCGTAATCCTCCCGGGCCAGCAGGCGGTCCACCTCCACCATGTACGGCCGGTCGCTCGTTAAGGGCCGGTCCATGTACTTGATGAAGCCCGTGTCCCGGGCGAACTCCTGCTGACTCTCCAGCCAGCCCACCGCTCCGCGCAGATACACGCCCCAGATCTCGACCACGCCGTCGCGCGGACCATCTGCTCCCGCCGAGAAGAAAACCGGCTTCAGGGATTCGAGCTTTTGTTCCAGGCCGCGGTAGGCGATGAGGGCTATGTGCCGGCGTCCCGTATCGGCGATCAGGGGCCGTGGATCGAGTCCACCCAGACGGTAGGCACAAAGCTCCCCCTCCCCCAGCATCACCATGAGGGTCTCGAGGAAGAGGGTGCGCTTGGCCGCCGTCAGCCCGGTCGGCGTACCCTTTTCGGCCGCCCCGGTTTCATTGGAGAGAACGATGATCAGGGCGGCAACGCCGAGGGCCACGCCGATGACCACCGGGAGCAGGATGGTGGCGACGAGTCGCCTCACTGCCCGGCAGCGCGGATGGAGGCCGCGACCTGGACTGCCTGGTGTGCCTCGGCCACGTCGTGGACGCGGATGACGTGGGCCCCGCGCAGGATAGCCGCCGTGTGGGCCGCGATGGTGCCCGGCAGTCGGTCGGTTACCTCGGCCCCGGTGAGCTTCCCGATGAAGGATTTGCGGCTCGCCCCGATTACCAGGGGGCGCCCGAAACCACCGAACCACTCGAGGTGGTTCAGGATCGCCAGGTTGTCCTCCAGGCGTTTGCCGAAGCCGATACCCGGGTCCAGGGCGATGTTCGACCGGGGCACCCCGTCGGCGAGCGCGGCCTCGATGCGCTCGGCGAAGAAGGCGTGGAGCTCGCTGCCCAGGTCGTCGTAGTGCGGGTCCCTCTGCATGTCGCGGGGCGCGCCGAGCATGTGCATGACGATGACCCCGGCGTCGAAGAGGGCGACGGCCCGTCCCATGCCGCCGGAGCCGTTCAGGCCGCGCATCCCGCTGATATCGTTGACGATGTGGGCGCCGGCCTCCAGGGCCAGGACGGCGACCTCGGTCTTGTAGGTGTCCACCGAGATCACGGCGTCGGTCTCGCCGACCAGGGCCCTCACCACCGGCAACAGGCGTTCCTTCTCCGTTTTCAAATCCAGGGGTTCAGCGCCGGGACGGGAGGATTCGGCCCCGAGGTCGAGGATGTCCGCCCCCGCGGCCAACATGGCCCGACCTCGCTCCAGGGCCACGGCCACGTCATCCCCGACGCCGTTGCCGGAAAAGGAATCGGGGGTGAGGTTGATGGCCCCCATGACGAGGGGGTGGCTGAGGTTGATCTCCCTCCCGCGCGCCCGCCACACGGGGGTTCCTTCCGCGGCGGAGATGGCGTTTTGAATCTGCTCGGCCAGGGCGGTCAGGCCGAACTGCTGTCCCCGGAGCTTCGCCAGCAGAAGGTTTAAGCGCCGGCGGGTCCCAGCGAGAACCACATCGGTCCGGTCAACCCCGCGGACGATGAGATTTTTATTAACCGCCGCCTCGGCGCCGACAGCCAGGGCCTCCTGCTTGAGGATGGTGGCGGTGGTGTGGGGCACGTCTCGCAGGTGAAGAACGCAAAAGCCCAGCTTGGGGGTCATCAGTTCGATGCCCCGACCGGAGACACCGGCGCGCCGCATCAGGCGGGCGGCGTCCTCGGGATTATCTATCCGGCAGAGCCGGGGGCGGTGGTTCATATTCGGCTTGATTAAAGGGAGGACCTTCGCCCTCCACGTACCTTATCTGACAAGCTCTTCAGGCGATTATTCGAGATCGTTAGTGCGGTCCTCACCCAGCGGCGGAGTCTCCTCCTGGGGCTCGTCGCCCGGCCAGACCCCCATGTTCTCGGCGAACGCCTTTTCCTCGGGGGCGCGGTTCCGCTCGGTCTCCAGACGGGTCTTCTCCTCCTCACGCAGTTGGGGCAGTTGGCGGTCGTCCGGGGATAGCTCCTCACCCCGGATCAGGGCCTTTACCTCCTCGCCCTCCAGGGTCTCGCGCTCGATGAGCGCCTGGGCGATGGCCTCCAGCTTGTCCAGGTTCCCCTTGATAATCCCGGTGGCCCGGTCATGGGCGGCCTCCACGACCGCCCTCACCTCGGCGTCAATGAGCTGGGCCGTCTGGTCCGAGTAGTCCCGGTGCTGAGCGATCTCCCGGCCGAGGAAGATCTCCTCGTGCTTCTTGCCGAAGGCTAAGGGGCCGAGTTTATCGCTCATCCCCCACTCGCA
>DAOVLG010000376.1 GCA_030631385.1 Candidatus Coatesiibacteriota bacterium
ATGACGTTGATCATATCTGAGTTGGCGTTGGAGAACACGTAGAAATCAGCGTTATTCAGATCCATCTGCATCACGGCCTCGTCGAGGCTCATCGGTTTGACCATGTGCCGTTCGGTCTTGATCACCCGTCGCTCGTGCTCCTCGACCTCGCCGGCGTTTGGCTCCAGGAGCTCGTGGGTCACGGTGGGGAGCTCCGACTCCTTCACCGGCACGTACCGGTGCTGGTGCCTGCGACGGTTGAGCTTGTCCTTGTACCGCCTGATCTGACGGTCAATCTTGTCCACGGCCAGATCAATGGAGGTATACATGTCTAAAGTTTCCTCCTCGCCGTGCATGTTGACGTTGTTCACGTTGATGTTGATCTCGGCGCGGTGGCGGTACTTCTCGGTGGCCAGGACGACGCTGACGTCCATGACCCGGTCGAAGTGGCGGCGGATCTTGGCCAGCCTCTGTTCCAGGTAACGGTGGACGGCGCCGTTGACATCGAAGTTGCGGCCGACGACGGAGATTCTCATCGTTGCCTCCTGTAGTAGCGCTCGGCTAAGTAGGAGCTGCGGACCAGAGGCCCGGCCACGACGGTGGGGATCCCGATCCGACTCGCCCTCTGTTTCTGTTCCTCGAACTCCTCTGGGCGCCAGTAACGCGCCACGGGTAGCTGTTCCCGGGTTGGTTGGAGGTACTGGCCGAGGGTGAGGATCTTAACCCCGACCTCGATGACATCGAGGTAGACTTTTTCCAGTTCCTCTTCGGTCTCCCCCAGCCCCAGCATCAGGCCGGTTTTGGTGGTTAGCCCCGAGGCGGCTGATCGTCGTAGGAGGTCGAGTGAGGAGTCGTAGAGGGCGCCGGGACGCACCGTGGGGTAGAGACGGGGAACGGTCTCCAGATTGTGGGTCAGCACGTCGGGGCGGGAGGACAGAACGATCCCTATGGACGATCCCCTCCGGAGGAAATCGGGAACCAGGATCTCCACCCCCGGTGATGGTTCCAGGGCTCGGAGGGCCTCAACCGTTTTGGCGAATTGCCCGGCCCCGCCGTCGGTGAGGTCGTCCCGGGTAACCGAGGTAACCACCACGTAGCAGAGGTTCAAGCGTCGGGCGGCCTCGGCTACGCGTTGGGGCTCGTCCGGTTCCGGGGCTTCGGGGCTTGTGTGAGGGACAGAGCAGAACCGGCACTCCCGCGAACAGCTTTCCCCGAGGATCATGAAGGTGGCGGTCCCCGAGCTATAGCACTCGCCACGGTTGGGGCACCGCGCGCCCTCGCAGACCGTGGCGAGCTTCAGTTCCCGTAAGGTACGTCTTAGGACTCCCAGCTTCCCCGGTTTTTGGGTGGGGAGCCGCAACCAGGTCGGAAGTCGTCTAATGTCGGAGCGGATCACGCTCTAGGTTAGAGTGGTTTGCGCTTCGAGGCTGATGGGATCTTCATCTGATTACGGTACTTGGCCACCGTTCGCCGAGCCAAGACGAAACCCTCCTCTTCCTTCAAGCGATTGACGATTTCGGTGTCCGAAAGGGGGTGCTCCTCCTCGGCTACCATCTTGCGGATCCTCTCCTTGATGTAGGTGGTGGAAACCGATTTGCCCGAGGTGGTGGGCAGACCGCCGGAGAAGAAGAATTTGAGTTCGAAGATGCCCCGGGGCGTCTGCACGTACTTGCTTGAGGTGGCGCGGGAGACGGTGCTCGGGTTGATCCCCAGCTCGTCGGCCACTATCTCCAGGGTCAACGGTTTGAGCCCTTCGATGCCGGATTCTAAGAATTTTCGCTGGTGTTGGAAGATGTATGTGGTGACCCGGAGGATGGTCCTCCGGCGTTCGTCAATGTTCTTGATAAACCAGACCGCCGAGTTCACCTTGTCGCGGATGAAGGCCCGGGTTTCACGGTCCACGTTCCCGGAGTTGAGCACGTTCCGGTAGTAACTGGAGATGCGCAGGCGGGGGATGCCCCACTCGTTCAGATAAACGCGGTAGTCGTCGCCCGCCTTCTCGATGAAAACATCGGGTCGGACGTAGGTGGCCCGGGGGCCGGAGAAATTTCGCGCCGGCTTGGGGTCGAGGGAGGCAATCAGGTGCACGGCCTCCCGGACCTCTTCCTTCGTGGAATTTACGGCGCTGGCGATACGACTGTAATCCCGTCGGGCGACGCGAGGGAGGTGGTCGGCGATTATCCGTTCGGCCAGGGGGAAGTATTCCTCACTGCCGTTGGTCGTGGGATCGGCGTGGCGGAGTTGGATAATAAGACACTCGTTCAGGGAACGGGCCCCGACGCCGAGGGGGTCGAGGCCGTGAACCCGCTCGGATAAAACCCTCTCGACCTCCTCGATGGTGACCTTCGGCTTGAGGGCCAACCCCCCGGCCAACAGGCTCAGGTCAACGTCCCGCAGGTAGCCGTCTTCGTCAAGATTGCCCACGATCTCCCGGGCGATGGTCAGCTCCCGGTTATCGGAGCAGTTCAACGTGAGCTGCCAGTTCAGG
>DAOVLG010000424.1 GCA_030631385.1 Candidatus Coatesiibacteriota bacterium
AGGGCGGCGATGATCGAGTAGATCGCCGCGGTTCCCAGCTCCTCGCCCACCTTGGGGCCGATCATGTTCACGCTCTGAATCTCGAAACCGGAGAGGTAGGTGCCGCCCTTCAGCCGCCCGACGGTCCCCTCGTCGAGCCCCGCTGAGCGGGCCAGCTCCTCCACCTCCGCCGTACCGCCGAGAAGGCGCATGGTCAGGATGCCGCCCAGATTCCTGGCCTCGGCCAGCTTTTCGGAGAGACGCCGGGCGTCCGCCTCGCCGAGGATCGGCGTCAGTAACTCCTGGTACTCGGTGCGGGAGTTGGGCCCGTTGAGATTCACCAGGTCGGGGGGTACATCGGCTTCGCCCACACCGACGGGCAGCCCCTGCGGGGGGTGTAGGTCGGAGAGGACCCGGCTGATGCGGATGTGGGTCGCCCGCTCGATCAACCGCTCGATCAAAAGGGCCAGCTCCCGCTCACTTGAGGTGTTGAGGGCCGGTTTGGGCTGGCTGCCGATGGTCACCGCGAAGGGATTCTCGTCCAGATCGAAGCTCTCGGCGAAGAACTCGAGGAGCTCTACGTGAAGGCCCTCGATCTCGGCGAGCTGCTCGAAGGAGGTGAAGGGACCGACGCTCTCCCGACGGTGAACGATGGCCGCGGCCAGGGAATCCCCCGAGTCCTCCATCTTGTTGCGGATTACCACCTCATCGTCGGCGGCGCCGATGGTGTAGACGTCCATGGCGAGATCCCCGCGGATGTCCGCAAGGCTATCGGTGGTTATCGCCTCGGTGAACTTGACCTGGACCCGCACGCCGCCGGTGAAGTCTATGCCGAGGTTGTACCCGCCCTGGATGACGACGCTGACGATCCCGGTCAGGATGATCGCCGCCGAGACGACGAAGGCGATCCTCCGCTTACCGAGGAAGTCGTAGTGGGTGTCGGTGAAGACCTGCAAGTCCATCCCCCTTGCCGGTTGAGGCGTCCGCTTCGGGGCCGTAAATGATGCCGATATGTATCCGCCACGAGGGCGGTTAACCCTAGATGGACAGCTTCGTCAGATGACGACGCCGGACGCGGAAGTCGAAGATCGCCCGGGTCACGACGAGGGCGGTGAACATACTGGCCAGGATACCGATGCCCAGCGTGACCGCGAAACCGCGTATGGGACCCGTTCCCAGGATGTAGAGCACCCCGGCGGTGATGAGCGTGGTGATATTGGCGTCGAGGATGGTGATGAAGGCCTTCTCATAGCCAGCGTTGACCGCCGTCGCCACCGCCACCGAAGGTTTGATGGTACCCGCTGCCTGCAACCGCTCACCCTTTCTGCGTTCCTCCCGGATGCGCTCGAAGATGAGCACGTTGGCGTCCACGCTCATGCCCATGGTGAGGATGATCCCGGCGATGCCGGGCAGGGTCAGGGTGGCGCCGAAAAGGGCCAACGCGGCGACGATGATGATGATGTTGAAGATCAGGGCAACCACGGTAATCAACCCGGACAAACGGTACCAGAAGACCATGAACGCCATCACCAGGAACAGGCCGACCAGGGCCGCCGTCACCCCGTACTTGATCGAATCGGAGCCCAGACTCGGTCCGACGGTGTCCTCCATGACCACGTTCAGGGCGACCGGCAGGGCCCCGTTACGCAGGTTGATCGCCAGGTCCCTGGCCCGCTCCACGCTGAAGTTGCCCCGGATGATACCCTCGCCGGCGATCTCGTCCTCGATGACCGGAGCCGAGATGACCTTGTCGTCCAGGACGATGGCCAGTTGGTGGCCGATGTGGGTGCCGGTGATCTCCCGGAAGGTCTCGGCACCGGTGTAGTTGAAGGAAAAATTCACCGCGGGGAGGCCACGCTCCCGATCCCGGGTGTACTGGGCGTCGGTCAGATCGGAGCCCTTGACCGGCCGCCGGGCGTCCAGGAGGTAGAGCTCGTAGAAGCCGTCCACGCCGGAGCCGTGGACCTCGCGCAGGCGGCTCATGACCTCGCGCTCGAAGTCGCCGGCGTCACCGTCGAGCCGCTGCTCCTCCGAGAGGGCCAACCTGTAGCCGGGGTACTCGGACACCAGGCCCTCGTCCCGGACCAGCTTATCCAAGTCGTCCTCCACC
>DAOVLG010000217.1 GCA_030631385.1 Candidatus Coatesiibacteriota bacterium
AGGCTCGTCGTGCTCAGCTACCACTCCGGTGAGGACCGGATAGTCAAACGGTTTATGAAGAGGATGAGCGGCCTCTGCGTCTGCGGTCCGCAAAGCCCGGTCTGCCGGTGCGAGCCCGCCCTTGTCTTGACCGTCATCACCAAGAAGCCGCGCAGGCCCCAGGCCGACGAGGTAAAGCTCAACCCACGAGCCCGTTCGGCCAGGCTGAGAGCGGCGGAGAAAGCAAAACGATGAAAAATGAACGCCTCCGCCTCTGGTTCGGGATAATCCTTGCGGCCGGTATCCTGGGCGGACTCTTCCTCTTTCTGAACAGCCGCCTCTTTCGCGCGCGCGCATGGGTGGACGATCTGGAGGAGGAGGCGGTCGTCGGGGAGGATACCGCCCGCCAACTTCATCAAGAGTGGATGCTGGCCACCGCGCCGGAGAATCTTCAGTCCCTGGCCGCCGAGCGTTTGGAGCTCGGGGTGCCCGCCGACCTCGAAACCGTCACCGTGTACTAGATGATGAACCGTTACCAGCCAGCCGACCACGCCGACAAGACCGTGCGCAGGAGACTCCGCGTCATCTTCATCCTGTTGGGTGTGGCGCTGGTCTTCATCGCCGGACGGCTGATCCAACTACAGCTCGTTCAAGGCGCCGAGCTCTCGGAGATAGCCCACGGTCAACAGGTGACAAGAATTCCCCTGGTGGGGTTACGGGGAACGATCTACGACCGCAACGGAGTATCCCTGGCCCTCGACCACGAATCCCCCACAGCCTACCTCGCCCCCAACGAGATCCGACCCGAGGAGACCGAACGCGTGGCTGAAGAGCTGGCCGTGATCCTTGGGCTTCCGTTGGCTAAGGTCCACCGGCTGCTCGAGCGGGACTCCCACTTCGTTTGGCTTTCCCGGCGCCTGGATGGCGAGAGCGCCGGAAGGTTACGCGAGTCGTCCCTCCCAGGGGTATACGTGAAGAACGAACCCTCCCGACTCTACCCCCTGGGGCGCACGGCGGCTCATGTACTGGGTTTCGTGGGGGTGGACCACCAAGGGTTGGAGGGGTTGGAGCTGGTTTACAACGATCTCCTCTCGGGGGAGAAAGGGTGGACGCTCAAGGTCAGGGACGCCTTCGGGCGACCGCTCTACCCGGTGGAGGGGATTCAGCAGCCCCCGGAGCGGGGCCGCGATCTGCGGCTGACCATTGACGCCCGTTTCCAGCACATCGTTGACCGTGAGCTGGCACACGCCGTCGAACGCTCGAACGCCCGGCATGGTATGGCCGTGATGATGGACCCCCGCACCGGCGAGATGCTGGCGCTCTCCAACTATCCCTTATACGACCCCAACCGCTTCGGTGACTACCCGGCCTGGGTCCGGCGCAACCGCACCGTGACCGATATCTACGAGCCGGGCAGCACCTTCAAGGTCTTCACCCTGGCCGCCGCCCTGGAGGAGGGCGTCGTAACCCCGGATACCGTTTTCGACACGCCCCAGGAAAGCCTGGTAACCGGTTGGCGGATCAAGGACAGTCTGCCCCACGACCCCCGCCTGACCGCGGCCCAGATCATCGAGCGCTCCTCCAACGTGGGCATCCTGCAGATCGGCCTCAAACTCGGTCGGGTGAGACTGCGGAAGTACCTGGCGGATTTCGGCTTCGGGGAGGCCACCGGCTTCGAGATGCCGGGCGAGGTGCGGGGGATCCTCCGTCCCGCCGAGGAGTGGTACCCCCTGGATACCGCCTGCATCAGTTTCGGCCAGGGGGTGGCGGTGACGGCGGTCCAGCTCGTCCGGGCCTACGCGGCCATCGTCAACGGCGGGCTGCTGGTTCAGCCAAAGATCATTCTTGGAGATAATCGGGATTTAGCGGAGCCTGTGCGGGTACTCAGCCAACAGACCGCCGCCCAACTCCGCGAGATACTCGTCGAGACCGTTGAACACGGTCTGGCGAAGGAGGCCGGCGGATCGGGTTACACCGTCGGGGGTAAAACCGGCACGGCCCAGAAGGTCGGCCGGAACGGGTACATGGACGGCAATCGCTACATCGCAAGTATCATCGGCTTCGCTCCGGCACAGGATCCACGGCTGGTCCTCCTGATCATCATAGACGAGCCCAGGCCCATCTACGGGGGCGGACCGGTCTGCGGACCAGCCTTCTGTCGGATCATCAAACAGGTGCTGGCCCTGGAGGGGGTCTCTGCGCCGGGAGGCCTCACCGCCCGCCTGGTCCGGGCAAATTCACTAAAGATACCACGTCCGACGATTCCCGCCGATACCGAAGGGGTAAACCTGATCGGGCTGAACGTCCGGGAGGCGGCGTCGGTGCTCTCCGCCCGGGCCTTGAGCGCCGAGCTGTATGGGAGCGGCCGCGTGGTGGCCCTATCACCAGGTGTAGGCGGAACGAAAGTTCTGGTCGAAGCGTCGAGGTGAGGGCCGGCCTTCATGACCTTACTATCGCCCAAGTCCACCCGGGGAACGATGGTAGCCGAGGGGTACGAACAGCTTAGGGTCGCCGTGGGGGAACCGGTTCCCCTGGGTCGGTTGGCACTATGGGCCGGAGCGCGGCTTCTGGGTCCGTCGGGCGCCCTCGAGGAGCCGGTACGGGGGCTGGCCATAGACTCCCGCGCCCTGGTCGCCGGAGATCTCTTCATCGCCCTGCCCGGTGAGCACGCGGACGGTCACGACTTCCTACGGTCGGTAGCCTCAAAGGCTTTGGCCGTCCTGGTAAGTAAACCGGACGCCAACCTGGGAATACCCCAACTGGTGGTCGCCGACGTGCCTGCGGCCCTCTTGCGGATAGCCGGGGGGTTTAAGCGGCGCTTTCCCGAGCTGATCGTAATCGGCGTCACCGGCTCCGTCGGGAAGACGACGACGAAGGACTACCTGGGGGCCATCCTGACCCGCTTCTCGCTATGCGTCGTCAGCCCCGGAAACCTGAACACCGTCTACGGCGTTCCCCTCACCCTCGCCCGGTTAACGAGTAACGACCGCCTGGCGGTGATCGAGATGGGGATGCAGCAGGCCGGAGAGATCGCCGCACTGGTTGAGGCCGCCCAGCCTTCGATTGGGGTCGTCACCGCCGTGGGCCCGGCCCATCTGGAGTTCTTCGAAAATATTAAGGAGATAGCAAAAGCCAAGGCCGAGCTACTCACCCGGTTACCGGTGGACGGCACGGCCATCCTCCCCCTCGATAGCGAGTACTACCCCCTGCTCGCAAAAAGCTCCCCCTGTCGGGTGGTCACCTTCGGCCTGGATTCCGGCGACTGCCACGCCGTTGGATGCGTACACCACAGCGGGGGCAGCAGGTTTTTAATTATCTGGAACCCGCCCGCCAGTATTGAGCAGAAGGCTGCGGAGTTCGAGGTCCGCCTGGTAACACCGGGTAACCATCACGTCCGGAGTGCTCTGAGGGCGGCGGCGGCGGCGATGGTACTGGGCGTGCCGCCGGAGACTGTAGCCAAGGCCCTCGCCGAGGCCCGGACCACCCCGGAGCGTGGCGAGGTGTACCACCGCGGAGGCATAACGATCCTCGCGGACGCTTACAACGCCAACCCACTCTCCATGAGCGCCGCCCTGGAGACCCTGGTCGGCCTCGCCGGGCGGCCGGTAGCGGTGCTGGGTGACATGCTGGAACTCGGACCCACCGCACCGGTGCTCCATTACAGTGTGGGCGCGGAGGCGGCGGAACGCGGTGTCGCGGTGCTCATCGCCGTGGGGTCCTACGCCGAAGATATTGCCCGCGGAGCGCGGGATCACGGCTCGAAAGAGATCTACGAAGCGGCGGACCGCCGAGGGGCGCACCATATTTTACAGAAGGTGCTCCGCCCCGGCGACGTACTGCTGCTCAAAGCCAGCCGAGCCCTGCGTCTGGACCTTCTACTCGACGGGATCGAAAAGGAGTAGCACCAGTGCTCTACCATCTCCTCGCACCCCTGGCCGACGAGATAGGTTTCCTCCGGCTTTTCGGATACATCACCTTCCGGGCCGCCGCGGCCACCATCACCGCCATCCTGATCGTCTTCATCTTCGGAAAGCCCATCATCAAGAGATTGAAGAGGCTCCATCTGACCGAGGTCACGCGTGAGGACGGCCCGCCCATCCACAAGACCAAAGAAACCACGCCCACCATGGGGGGCCTCATCATCCTGCTCGCGATCACCGTGCCGACCCTTCTCTTCGCCAACCTGACCAACCGCTACGTCCTGATGTGCCTGGCCGTGACCCTGGGGCTGGGAACGCTGGGCTTTTTGGATGACTATCTGAAGAACATCAAAAAACGCCCCCTCGGGCTCATCGCCAGGTACAAGCTGATCGGACAGGCGGCCCTCGGTCTGGCCGTGGGGTGCATCCTCTACTTCTGGCCGCTGGATCCTTCTATATCAACGACCCTCGTC
>DAOVLG010000151.1 GCA_030631385.1 Candidatus Coatesiibacteriota bacterium
CCGAAAGCCGCATCCATTTTGATAAGTTTGGCTAACGGCGTGTACTCCCCTCTCCTACTGGGGAGGGGCCGGGGGTGAGGGCACATACGGTATTCCACCCCCTCACCCTGACCCGTGAGCGACTGCTCCTCCCCCTCTAGGGGGCGAGGGAAAAGAAGGGAGATACAATGAGATGGATTGTTGTCACACTGCTTCTACTCGTCTTCATCGCCTCGGCGATTCAGGATAGGATTGATCCCGACCTGGCCCGCTACGGCGAGAGTGTAGTCGCCCTCTGTGAAAGGCACGGCCTGACGGGGCGCGTGGCCTGGGTCTCGGACCGCGACGGGAATCTCGAGATCTACCTCATGGATTTGGACGAGGGCTACCCGTACCGGGTGACGGCCTTCGAGGGCGAGGACCGGTATCCGGCGCTCTCGCCCGACGGGCGGTACCTGGCCTGGGTCACCAACATGGCTGGCCAGCCCGACGTGTACCTGATGGACTTCGGTCCCGAGGGCCGCGACCGCATCTGGGAACGCCTTACCGACACGCCGGGGATTGAGAACGGCCTCTCCTGGTCCGCCGACGGCGAGCGGGTCTACTACTCATCCCGGGAGGAGGCCGATCTCGACGCCGTATCCCTTTTCGTGGACCCCACCGAGCTGGAGCCTGGAATCCTCGACGAGGTGAGCGTCCTGTACTACTACGACCTGGAGCGCGGTGGGGTCGAGCGGCAGAGCCTGGAGCCGGGAGACTATTATTGGCCCTGCCACGTTTCCGGTTTCGGCCTGGTCTGCGGTTGGCGGGCTTGGGAGGGCGGCGCCCAGGCGAAGCTGGCCTACATCCATGACGCCCTGGCCACCGGTGATCTCAACACACCCGGCACGGAGGTCGTCGGCCCCATCCGCCGCTATGCCGACGACACACTCCTCGTCCCCTACCGCGACGGCGATAAGCTCTACTACGCCCGCCAGGTCCCGCTCACCGGCGAAATTATCTTGAGTTGGTACATCGAGGGTCGAGACCGGTTGAACGCCGTGCCCGACCCCGCCGACGCCGAGAGCGGTTGGTACCTCTGCCAGACGGCCTTCGAGGGTGACCCCTCCTCGGAAATCCTCCTGGTCGGGGGGCTGACCTCGAGCTGGATCACCGAGAGTATCTTTCTGACGCAGGACGATTGTTACGACGGCGAGCCGAGTTGGGTAATTATTGAGTAGTATCATGGAAATATCATGGACAGATGTGATTATTGCTATAGTAGCTCTCTACGGTGCAGTTATTGCCACGATTACATTGATAGCTCAAATTAAGAGTAAAAAAAGAAAAATGGCTGTTACCCTAGATATTAAGATGGTAGTTTCGCCTACAATACAAGATTACACAATTGAATTATGTGCAAGAAACATTGGTAATAAAGTAATATATGTATCAGCTTTTGAACTATCATTACCTGGATATCATTATATAGACTTAGAGCCAATTGTACCAATTGAGTTACCAAAGTTGATTCGCTCTGGTGAAAGTGCTTCTTATAACTTTAGAATTGATAAACTTGTGTCCTTTTTACAAGAACAACAAATAAACACTATAAAAGAAATATGTGGTATTGTACATGACCAAATTGGTAAGTGTTATACAAGTAACAAATTAAATTTTGACATTAAGTTATGGAAATCTATGTACAATGTAGATAATTAAAAAGGAGCAGCCAGATGCAGGCGCTAGTCGTCCTCTTCGCTGCTGCGTTCACCAACAACATCCCCCCGAGTTGGATATGACAATGAGCCGCCGCATACTTCTCCCGCTTAGTTGCCTGGCGCTGGTCCTGTCCGGATGCCACACCGTTGGTCCCCTCTCGGGCGACGCGCTCCTCTACGACGGTCCGGGCGCCGACCCGAGCTGCCTCGCCGCCACCACCGAGCTCCTCGAAGGCTTGGGGTATGGCGTGTATCGGGGCGGCCCGGACTACTTCAACGAGTACGGTTGCGAGGGCTTCCGGTTGGTGGTCTTCCCTGGCGGGGATATGTACCGGTACAGCCTGGACCTGCGCGCTTACACGAAAGGGGCCATCCGGGAGTTCCTCCGGGAGGGTGGCGGTTATTTAGGTATCTGCGGCGGCTCCTACTTCGCCGCCTCCGAAGTCTACTGGCAAGACGCCGAGATACCCATGACCCCCCTGAACCTCTTCGAGGGCGCCGCCATCGGGCCCATTGACGAGATCGCCCCCTACCCCGAGTGCACGCTAACTGACATCTACACCATCAACCCGGAGCATCCGATCACTCAGGATTTGGATGATACCCTCAGCTTCACCTACTGCTACGGACCCTACTTCGAGCCCAACGAGCCGGCGGACGAAATCCTCTACCGCTACGACTCAGGAGACGGGGCGGCGGTGATGGCCTTCGACTACGACGACGGGCGGGTTTTTCTGATCGGACTCCACCCCGAGCTGACCCGGCGGGATACCGATGAGGGGGAACCGCCGATCCATCCCGACAGCTACGCTCTCATGGAAAACGCCCTGGACTGGGTGCTGGAGGAGAGGTGATACGATGCAAGCCCTGGTGGTCGTCCTCTTCGCCGCCCATTCACCAACATCATCGCCCCGACGAGCTTCCTGGGTATGTGCCCCTTCATCGGTCTGACGGGGCTGATCTGACGACGCTACTACCTCTATAAAAGTCCGCGGGAGGGTCTGGAGACCCTCCCCTACGGCTAGCGTAACGCCCTAACAAACAAGGGGTTGAACCGAGCGAACCGAGCGGAGCGAGCTATGCCCCCGGCAAACCGAGCTATGCCTCTGGCAAAACCCCTTGTCCCCCCTAGCGGAGCGCAATTTCAAAACGTAGGGGCGGGGCTCGTGTGCCCTGCCGCACAACGGGCCGACCTAAAGGTCGGCCCCTACGGTTTTAGTTTGCATCGTATCAGACCCCTAACCGACGCAGCTGCACAGCAATTCTTAACAGACGGCTTCTCCCTTTTTTTATCGAAATCTATTGACATTCGGTCTTATTCAGGCTAGACTGTGTATGAGAATGGTTCTCAATAAGGCGGGCTGGATGAGACAGGGTAGGGGACAGGCTAGGCGCTTCGGTCGCCGTGGAGGCCCTCGCGGTCCTTGGGTGGACGGGCGACCCGGCGCATACCTCTACATCGAGGACCTGGATCCCGGCGACGAGTTCGAGGTGGTCGCCATCCACGGCGGATACATGGCGCAAAGCCGCCTCAGCGAGCTCGGTCTCGCCGTGGGGGTTCGGGCCACCGTGGAGAAGGGCTTCCCCCTGATCATCTCGGTGGGCGACACGCGGCTGGCCCTGGGCCGAGGCCTGGCGCGGAAGGTGGAGGTTCGGAAGACCAACGACGGGAAGAGCTAGAACCCGCAGCATTCTTACCTTAACGGAATCCGAGGATTCCTTCCTTTATCATATCGAGTTTTAATGAGACAGAATCTTATTAGACCTGTTTACCTGGGCGGTGGAGTGTAGATGGACGAGACGACCAGCGGGCGGATCACCGTCGCCATCGCCGGGAATCCCAACTGCGGAAAGACGGCGCTCTTCAACACCCTCACCGGGGGAAGGCAGAGGGTGAGCAACTGGCCCGGCGTCACCGTCGAGCGACGTAGCGGCGTGTGCCGGCACCGGGGGTACGAGATCGAGGTCGTTGATCTGCCCGGAACCTACTCCCTATCCCCCCTCACCCCGGATCAGCTCATCGCGAGGGACTACATCGTCTCCGGCTCACCGGACGTGATCGTCAACATCGTTGACGGCTCCAATCTGGAGCGCAACCTCTACCTGACCACCCAGCTCCTGGAGCTGGGCCTGCCCATCGTGGTGGCGATCAACATGATGGACGTGGTCGAGAAGCGGGGCGACGTCATCGAAACCGAGGCGCTGTCGGTTCTCCTGGGCTGTCCGGTGGTGCCGGTGGTGGCGGTGCGGAAGCGGGGGAGGGACGAGCTGCTCGAGGCCGTCGTTCGCGTGTTCGAAGGGACGGCGCCGCGGAAGGAGGTCCACGTCCACTACGGCAAGGACCTCGAGAAGGAGATCGCAAAAATCTCCGTCTTCCTCGGGGATAATCCGGCCTCGAGCCTGGGGGGGCCCGAACGCTGGCAGGCGATCAAGCTCGTAGAACGGGACGCCGAGTACCAGCGGCGGCTGGAGATGCTGGGTGATAGGGGCCTCCCGCTTGCCCAGTTGGTTGACCGATCCCGGGAGCGCCTGCGGGACATCCTCGGCCACGACCCGGTGGAGCACATCGTCGAGGCGGCCTACGGTTTCGCCGCCGGGGCGATCCGCGAGACCCTCAGGCGAAACGTCGAGGGGCGTCTTCGGGGCACCGAGAAGATAGACCGGGTCCTCACCCACCGCATCTGGGGCCTGCCGATCTTCGGCCTCATCCTGTGGCTCATCTTCGAGGTCACCTTCACCCTGGGCGAGCCCTTCATGGGTTGGATCGAGTGGTTCTTCGCCTGGCTGGGGGGGCTGGCCGGAGCGGCCATCCCCGAGGGGCTCCTCCGCTCGTTGGTGGTGGACGGAATCATCGGCGGGGTCGGCGGGGTCCTGGTCTTCGTGCCCAACATCCTGCTTCTCTTCGTCATGATCTCGCTCCTGGAGGATTCAGGCTACATGGCCCGGGGCGCCTTCGTGATGGACCGCTTGATGCACCGGTTGGGGCTGCACGGGAAGAGCTTCATCCCGATGATCATCGGCTTTGGCTGCACCGTGCCGGCGGTGATGGCGGCCCGGACGCTGGAGAATCCCAAGGACCGCCTGGTCACGATCCTCACCGTGCCGTTGATGAGCTGCGGCGCGCGGCTGCCGGTCTACATCCTGTTAGTCGGGGCCTTCTTCCCGGCCACCTACGCCGGTACGGTCATCTTCGGCATCTACGTCCTGGGAATCATCCTGGCCGTGCTCGCCGCCAGGGTCTTCCGCCGGACGATCGCCAGAGGCGAGTCCGTTCCCTTCGTGATGGAGCTCCCCCCGTACCACGTGCCCACGGTCAAGGCGGTCCTGTTGCACGCCTGGCAGCGGGCCTGGATGTACATCAAGAAGGCCGGTACGATCATCCTGATCGCGATGATGGTCATCTGGGCGCTCACCGCCTTCCCCACCGAGTTGGAGGACGCCGGTGAGTTCGAGACGCTGCGCCGGGCCACCGTGGAGAGCTACCTGACCACCCAGGAAGAGATAGCCGCCGGGCTGGGCCTGGAAGCCACCGATGGGTTTGAGCCGACTCCGGAGTCGCCCTACCTGACTTCCCTGGCGGGGAACGCCGCGCTGATCGCCCTCGTTAATGAGGTTGCCGCCGCCTTTGAAGATTTCGATACCCGGGTGGAAGAGGAAGAGCTGGAGGAGGGTTTTCCAGGGTACGGGGCCGCGGTGGACGACCTCGAGGACGACCTGGCGGAGCTCGAGGAGGGCAATCCCGGCCTCTATCCCGGGGCGCTCGAGCTCCACGAGGCGGGGAGAATCTACCGGGAAGAGTTGGTACGGATAGCGGCCGCCCGAGAGACGGAGCGTTTGTACCACACGCCTCTGGGTATCATGGGGCGCGGTGTGTCGGTGGTGATGGAACCGCTGGGCTTCGACTGGAAGG
>DAOVLG010000030.1 GCA_030631385.1 Candidatus Coatesiibacteriota bacterium
ACTAAAGTAAAAGTTATTTAAACAAAACCCATCGGTATAGTCAATATACCGTACCTGGAAAATACCTGTTTTCAACCACCCTCTGGTCCTCCAATCAGCGTCTGAAAAACGGGGAGTTCCAATACGCTCCGGGCGGTCAGACCCTGGAATAATCCTGAATCTCTGCCACGGCGATGGCCGCCATGTTCTCAGATGTCTTCCACTTCGCAGTCATGGGGAAGTATGCGGGCCGATTTCCTCAGACCCATCAGAATGGGGCCGATGGCCTCGGCGCCGACAAGCTTGGAGCAGAGTTTGTAGGCGATGTTGGCCGATTGTAAGTCGGGGAAGATCAAGACATTCGCCCCACCGTGGAGATTGGCGAAGGGATAGCTGCTCTCGATAATTTCCGGCAGCACGGCGGTATCCGCCCGCATCTCTCCGTCAATCATCAGCTCCGGGGCGGCCAACTTGACCATCTCCACGGCCCTTCTTACCTTGAGGACCTTCTCGTGGGTCACACTACCGAAGTTGAGAAGGACAGCATGGCGATCCGGGGCTCGTAGCCAAGCCCGTGCACGTACCTAGCGGTGAGCTGTGCGATGCTCGCCAGTTCCTCGGCGGTGGGATCAATGTTCACGGTGGTATCGGCGAAGAAGATGACCCTCTCCTTGAAGATCAGCATGTACATGCCGGCCACGATGCCGAAATCCTCCTCGGTACCGATGACCCTTATCGCCGGACGGATAGAGTCGGGGTAGTAGGTGGTAATCCCCGCCAGGACGCTGTCGGCGTCCCCCAGGTCCAAGCCCAGCTCTCCGATACGCTCGGCGATGATCCCCCGCCGGCCCAGGAGAATCGGCTTGGCGATCCCCTCGCTTTCGATGATCGAACAGGCGCGCAGTATCCTGCCGTCCTCGCCCTCGGGGAAGGCGATGCGCCAGCGCTCGGCGCTGGACCCGGGCCACGCGATGAATGCTTTTTCAATCCAAATACAAACGCCACGTACGCGGCAAATGCGTTCAAACAACAATTAACTTACACCGCATGGCTATGTCCAGCTTTTAAGCTGGCGCATGATCTTATGGCTCCTGTCAAGACGCGCTTCGAGCCAGCGCGCGGCACTGGACCCGAAATACGCGAGTAAAGTTTTTATCAATTTTGTTACGAATGCCGCGTACGCGGCAAATGCGTTCAAACAACAATTAACTTACACCGCATGGCTATGTGCAGCTTATAAGCTGGCAGAAAAACGTCGGCTCCCTCCATCGAGTCGGCGAGTGTACGCCGGTCGGTTCTCGCGGCGAACTGCTCCTTGTACTCTCACGTCCCCTCCTCGCGACCTGCGTAGATAACGCCCTTACTGTCAACCATGATAACCTTCTCGGGATCCAAGCCGAGACCGATGTAGTACCGGGTGCAGGCGATGGCCGATGCTCCCCCGCCGCTGAACACGAGCCTGACCTCGCCGATGTCCTTGCCGGTGAGCTCCAGGGCGTTAAGCAAAGCCGCTCCGGAGATGATCGCCGTCCCGTGCTGATCGTTGTGGAAAACCGGGATATTCATCCTCCTCTTGAGCTCCTCCTCGATGATGAAACAGTCTGGGGCGGCGATGTCCTCCAGGTTGATCCCGCCGAAGGTAGGCTGTCACCCAGCCCGAGTACCGCCGTACCGTTCGAGACCACGGCCACCAGGTTACCCCTTCGCCGTGTATTCGTAGATTTTCGATGGATCCCTCTCGATTTCCAGGCAGGGGATCGCCACCCCCGGGGTGTATGCCAGGGACAGATCACGCTGGGTCCTGCAGCGCTTTGTGGAGACGACCTCGATCTTGCCGGCCCTGCCTCGGCTGTGGTATCCGAGCGCCTCTTCACGACTGATGTCCATTCCTTCCTCCCAGCCCAAAGGCCACCGTCAGGCCCCTGCGCTTGAAACGTTCGGGGACCTCCTCCAGCCCCCGACAAACGGCATCAAAAAAAGTACCTCCGGGATGATGCTGGTGCAATCCCCTCTGGCACACACCGCTACGCCTCTTCAAACCCCGCACAAACCACCGATTCCATCTCAGCTTGGCCTGGAGAATAAGGGTAATGCGAACAATCGGCAAGTCAATGATCGCCGCCGATACCGCCTTGAGGGACGAGTAAATAAAAAACCGGTTCAAACCGCCCCCGTCACGAAGTGAGCATGGGTACGGTGATGCTGCCGTCCATCAGGAAGAGTACCTTCGCCTCGGGACCCTTGGTCGCCAGCGCCTCGTCCACCGCCGCCTGCACCGTGCTAAAAGGGCGCATGAGACACCTCTCCACCACCTCGTTGGAGAGCTCGGTGACGGCCCACATCTCCGCCCAGAGACCGATCTCCGCCATCTTGGCCGCCTTGTGGTAACCCAGCACGTAGCCCCTCTCGATGCGGTCGAGCACCTCCGCTGGCGTGGAACAGGAGCTTAGCAAATCGTAAAAGGTTTCGTGGCCGATCCCGGTGCGGCATTTGGATACCAAAATCAAAACACCGCCCTCGTTCAGGGCCAGCTTGCCATTATCGAGGGCCTTTTGGGACTGGTAGAGGTCCACATCCATGGGGTAGGGGGCGACGCTGACCACGACGTCAACCCTCTTTTCGACGGGTACGCAGAAGACCTCCTTGGCCTTCTCGATGGCGGCGTAGAAGGAGTCATGGATGTGACCGGCGGTGGCGGCGTAAATCCTCCGGTCGCGGTCGAGGACGGTCTGGATGGAGAAGATCGGCTTGTCGGGAAAAACCCTCAGGGCGTCGATCATGTCCTCGTGGACCGGGTTACCCTCGAGGACCAGAGGACGGGCCTTGGGCAGCAGGGCGTACCGGTGGTTCTGCTCGATGGTTTTATAGGAGGCGATCCCGGGGAGGAAGGACTTGCGGCCGCCGGTGTAACCGGCGAAGTAGTGGGGCTCTACGGAGCCGATGATCACCAACCGGTCAGCCTCCACTCCGAGGCGGTTGATCCACATCTCGGTGCCGTTCACCGAGGTGCCGATGTAGACCATTTCCCCGTCGGCCCTGGAATCGTGGACGTGGATCCGGTCACGGAACCGTTCGAGATGGCGACCGAAGATGAAGCGGAGCTCCTCCTCGGTGGGCGCACGGTGCACCCCGGTGGCGATGATAAAGCGGGGATCGGTGGCGGAAAGATCGTCCTCGATTATATCGAGGACCTTGGCGGTGGGGGTCGGACGGGTCCCGTCGTTGACGATAAAGAGGAGCTCACCTTCGGCGTTGATGAACTCCTGAAAAGAAACCGTGCCGATCGGGTTGTTCAGCGCCCCGTGCAGCGTTTCAAATTCATCGGCCGATTCCACCTCGTTGGGATGGACGATCCCGGCGAGCCGGTCGTCCTTAAGCCGGACCGTCTGTTCCCCACGTCCCCACGGTACCTTTATCTCCATAGCGGTGAAAACTTCGTAAGCGTTTTATTGCTTCTACGACAACACGAGGCACACTATGATAAGGCAGCACTTTTGTCAATCCATTTTTGGGGGCCGATCCGTCTCCTGGACCACCACCTCAGAGGATTACCACCCGTCCAACACCGCAACGCGAAAGGGGCCCCTACCCCTCGAAAACAACGAACCACCGGGTCTTGGATTTGGCCGGGTGGAGACGCAACCAGAGGCCATCGGGCAGATAGACCTTCACATTGCAATACTCGCAAGGAACGAGACGATCCTCGCCGTCAACCTTGAGGGCGCTGCCGCACTGGGGACAGGTGAATACAATCGGTCCAGAGACGCCCTCTGGATTGGGATCATCGCTGGAGAGGAGAGCCGTGTTGACAAAGAGCTTCACCTGTGGATACTCCTCTCTCAACCACTCCGGGCTGGGCGAAACCACAGACGTTTCGCCGCACTCGGTACACTTGAGCGTCCCCGCATCGGGGGTGAGCGCATCGGCGGTGAAATCGGTCCCGCAGTCCAGGCAGTAGGGAATCTGATTGCCGTACATGAGGGTCGTGTTGAAGGTCCCCCAGATGGTCGAGCTCCGTCCCTCACCCGCCTCCAGCTCACCCTTGTTGATCTCTTCCAGGATATCGGCGAAGATGTCGGTCCAGTAGTCGTGGGGGATGAGAATGTCTGCCTGGCAGTGGTCGCAATGGACGGTCTCCCACGGCCCGTTCAGTGGTACCGGGTTGTCGCACTTGGGACACTTGATACCGCACTCGATCAACGTGTAACGCATTCGTCAACCTTCGATGGTTTTGTTTCAAGTCTTACCGAACAAAATTCAACCAATCATATTACACGACATCCCGGCAATCAACGAAAAACTAAAACAAGGGAATTAAATATATTGTCTTGCTTAAGTTCTTTGTCTCCGTGTATCGGTATAGCTGAAGTGACCAACGGGGACGGTCTAACGTGGAGATCAATCCCAGAACATCGTCAAGCGTCCTCGCGAAGTCTTGTCCAGCTTTCAAATTGGCCGGCGCGCGGCGCTTGACCCAAGCTACGCGAGGATGGCCTTCTTAAATTCATGGGATAACCTAATGTTCCTGGACCATTACTAGTCGCATCTACTACACTAGATAAAAGACTTAGAGAGCGAACCCCAAGTATCCTGTTTGTACCGGGTGAACCGGATAGACCTTCCGGCGCGGAGAACCGGAAGGGGAATCTGGTATAATAATCGCCTCTCGTTGCCCCCCTTTTCGCGCGGGAAGGTGCACCAATGACCTATCCCGAAAGACCCCTGGCCTTGGACCCCGAGCACCTGGGTCGCTTCATCGAGCGTGTCGGGGACCCGGAGACCCACTTCGTCATCTCGCTGGGCTCAGGGGCCATGTTGGCACTGGCTTCGAGCCTGTCGATCCTGGGGGCCGTTGACGACCTGGGGCTGCGGGGACACGTGGACGAGGTGTGGGGGGCGTCCTCGGGAGCGATGGCGGCGGGTCTCTGGTGCTCGGGCGTGCAGGCGGGCGAGGTGATGGCGCTCCTGAGGCGGTTGCGCCGCCGCGATCTGGTGGACGTGGCCTGGGGACACATCCTCCGGGGCCTCTTCACCCGACGGTGGGACCTGGACCTGGCCGACGGGTTGATAAACGGCCGGGCGTTCATGGGCCGGATGAAACGGCTCTTGCGCGTCGAACGGGTTGAGGAATGCCAGGTTCCCTTAAGGATCCTACTGGCCCACGACGACGGCTCCGCGCGGGTTAAGGTGGTTAAGAAGGGGCCGCTGGCCGACGCCATCCGATGCTCCATCGCCATGCAGGGGGTGATGCGGCCCGGCTGGTTCGAGGGGGAGCGCTTCGTGGACCCGACCCTTTTGGAAAAGACACCCCTGCCCAGCATCACCGCCGACTTCGATTCCTCGGGAAATTCCAAGAAACTCCTCATCCTGGCTGCCTTCTTCGGCTATCACGGCCAGACGAAGCCGGTCAAGGGGATGATGAGCCGCATCTTCTTCTTCAAAGAGGTGCTGCAGTACCAGGTGTTCCTGGCCCATCTGTCCGCGGTGCGAAACCGACCCGACACCGAGGTCATCGTTTACTCCCCCTGCATCCACGACGTGGACACCCTGGCAGTGGAGCAGGCCGATGAAATCTTTGGCGAGGTCCGGCGGCAGATGGCGGTCCGCCTCTCCAACGACTACCTCGACGCCGACATCCACAAATCCGACCCCGACTTCTGGGTCCCTCGTTGGTGCCCCTCGACGCTGTTTGAGAAGAGGGAGTGACAGGGTGGGTGGTGAAAAGCCGCCTTTTCTCGGGCGCCCACCTACCATTATAATTTAGGCATCATCACCAATCATGAACAGTGGTATCGCACTATCTACGTTTTCCCCAGTGCGTAGGTGTATGTATCCGCCGGCATGTGATGGTGTGATGCGGCGGAATGCAGGATGCTTGACCGTCACGTTACATACCCGCGATGCAACTACCGTTACCACTACCGCTTTGGCGGTGGCACAGGTTTTTGCAGGAGGAGGCTTGGCGGATTTTATCGAGGTTCATTTGCGCAAAAACTGTGCCACCGCCGGCGAGGGACGCTTGAACCCGACCGGATTGACGACGGGTGACGCTTGACGGAGCGTGCTTCTGGAGCTCGGCGGAACCTACCCCGTAATCAGGGATAGATATCATCGGCGGGTATCCCGTCTCTCCGGAGTTTTACTACGCCAACAGCCGACCGAAGGTTGTTTTGATCGAGAGGGATAACGGCCTCGCCCTCACGGTGGAGCTTCGCGATGAACCCAACTGTAACAGCACGGAGCTTAGCGATACCTATTCTGGTGGTATACCTTTGAGCTGGATCCGCCTCACCATCCTGGAGGTCTACCCCGGCGAGGAGTGGGACGACACCTGCATCGCCGAGGTGGTTCCCTATTTCACCGAGACCTGGAAGTGGAACGATGAATAGAACCCTGTTTACTTTGTTACTGACCGCTGTATCGGTTACCACGGCGCTCGACTATTACGGCCAGCCCTGGGTGCCGGACCAGTTTGACATCACAGAAACGCTGATCCTCGGCGAGGTCGGGGGGTCGGGGTACGTACTGAAGAAGGTAAGCCTGGCGGGGGAAAAACTGGTCTTCGCCTTGAATCGGATAAGCGACGATGTGGTGGTGGTCCTAGGCTCCGATACGGTGGAGTTCGTCCGTCCGCCCTACTGGTGGTGGGGTGTCGTCGCCCCCGACGGCGGTCACTTCGCGGTCATGATCGGCGGCGATGAGTTCCCCTTCACCCCGAAGCTGTTGGTCTACAGAATCGGAGACGGGACCATCGAACTCGTCAGATACACCTTCGTTGATTCGGTCTACTGCGTCCACTACCTCCGCTTCGACGGTGGCTATCTATATCACACCCTGGTCCCCTTCGAGGGTTCGCTGCGCCGAATGGACCTCGCCACGGGCGAGTTCACCGTTGTGGTGGAAACCGGCATCGTGCAGATAACACCGGATGGGTACGTCTTCCTCTGGGTCGAGGAACGGGAGGTGAACCGAGAGGTTCTCGCCCTGTGGCTGGAGGGGAACCCGGACGCCGAGAAGCGGCTTTACCCACACCACTTCTGGCCCGAGCAGAAGGAGGAGCCGATCATCGGCTACGTGCGGATGCACCTCTTCGATACGGAGTCGGGCGTCGGCGGACCGGCCTGGAGCGCCGGGGCATCCAGTGAGCTTGTGGAAAGCGGCGTAGTCCACGATGCGGATCGCGCCGTTGACGACGACATCGCCACCGCCTGGGTCGAGGGGGCCGACGGCCCGGGAATCGGCGAGACGCTGCGCATAAATTTCGGCGCTGAGACGTATGTCGCCAACATCGCCTTACTGCCCGGTTACTTCGCCGGCCCCGACCTCTGGCGGGCGAATAACCGGCTGAGAGAGGTCCTCGTCCGCTGCTCCGACGGGCGGGAGCACCGCTGGGAACTGGCGGACGAGCCCCGGTACCAGTACCTGGACCTCACCGCCGGCGTCGGGGATAGCCTGTTGGAGTGGGTGGAGCTGGAGATACTCGCCGTCTACCCCGGCGGGCTCCACGACGATACGGCAATCAGCGAAATCACCATCAACCTGGGAATCTCTTAACGGTATAGGGTCGTTTCTACTCCGGAGGAAGTTATGCGTCGCTTTTTCCTGAGCCTCTTAATAATAATCACCGCCGCCCAGGCCCAGTTCTTCATCGAGCCGGGGACCCCACCGCCCCTCCCCGAGCCGCAGCCCCTCGAAAGCCGGGTCTACGAACCTCTGGGCTGGGACGTCCTGCCGCCCGGCTGCCGGGCCCGGGTCACCGACGACGGGCTGCGGGTGCGCTCAGAACCCAACCTGGAGAGCGAGATCCTCGACCAACTCAATTCAGGCGATGTGGTGATCATCCGGGACGTCGGTCCCAGGGAGACCATTGGCTCCCTGACGGCCCACTGGTACGAGTTCGCCGAGCAGGAGGAGGAAAAGAGCCTGGGCTGGTGCTACGGTGGCTTCGTGGAGTTCGAGGACGTCGGTGACTGGCACACCACCCTCCAGCAGGCCCTCGCCCTGGTGCGGGAGGGCGATCCGGCCGCTGCCCACCGTCTGCTGGCGCCCCTGGAGGAAGATGAGCCCCTGGCGCTGCTCACTAAAGAGGGCCACTCCGCGCTGGCGTTGGTCTACAACACCCACACAGAAGGGCGGTATTTACCCTTCCACGTCATCTGCGGGGCAGATTATGGGATCACCCTCGTCACCGAGGAGTTCAGCCCCAGTTACTACGGCTGGATCCCCGATGAGCGGTATCTGGTCTGGGATACGGGGACCTGGGTTTACGGCGCTCTGTACTTCGCCGATCTCGCCACGGGGATCGTCTACAGCCCCGCCGACATCACCGGACGGGAGGCCCTTTACGTGGATGGGGGTCGCTTTCTGCTGGAGATTCACCGTGAACTGTACACACCGTGGCTTGACCCCGCTGAGATGGAGTGGATCAACCTCCTCCAAGGCACCGACGCCGAATACCTTTCCAACGACATCGTCCTTTTCGACGGGCGTTCCTTCACCCTCATCCTGCCCGAGGAGCGCTACTACTGCTGGCGTGAAGCGACGGCCACGGGATGGGAGGCAGCGGGTTGGTACTTCGACGTGACCGCCTACCCCAACCTGGATCCAACCAGGTTCCGGTGGACGATGAAGGGTTGCACGAGTGGATGCGGGATCTTGACCTCTGGGAAAATCCCGCTTACTTCCGCGTCCGCTTCGACCCCGCGGCGGGTCGAGTAACGGCGATAGTGCCCAGCGACGGGCCGCTCGAGTAATCTCCGGATGATTAAGGGTAGATTTCGTGCTATATTGACCTTGCCATACGACGCTTAAAAGGATGCGGTCATGAAACGCCTGATTCTTCTCGTTATCCTCGCCCTGACGGTACACGTCCTGGCGGCGGCCGAGTTTTCCCCGATCCTGGAGCGACAGATGGCGCGTGCATCCGAGGGTGAGCTCCTCGGCGTGTGGGCCTTCTTCTCCGACAAGGGATACGCGGGCCCGGCGGAGCTGGAGGCCGCCCTCGACACCTTTATCGCCTCGATGAACCCGGACCAGTACGCCCGCCGCGCCCGAAACCGACCTGAGGGCTCGCTGGCCGACGAGCGCGACCTGCCGGTGTACGAGCCCTACGTCGAGGCGGTCACGCCCCTCGTCACCCGATACATCGGCGCCAGTTCCATCGCCAACGCCGTCTGCTTCGAGGCCACGGTGACCGAAATCTACGCCGTGGCCGACCTCCCCTTCGTGGTCCGGCTCCAGCCCACGGCAACCAGCGTCATCCCCGAGGTGATCCCCGCCGAGAGCGTGGGCTACGGTCCCACCGATTTAGATTACGGCCCCTCGGAGACGCAGATCTACCAGATCCAGGTGGAGCAGCTTCACAACGAGGGCTACACCGGCGCGGGCGTGACGGTGCTGATGCTGGACACCGGCTTCCGCACAGACCACGAGGCCTTCGGCGAGCTTTTCCTGAAGTCCGAGTGGGACTTCGTCAACGACGATAACGACGTTGACAACGAGCCCGGCGACGACCCCTGGTGTTGGTACCACGGGACGTACACCTGGAGCGTCCTGGGCGGCTACTTCCCCATGGAGCTCATCGGCCCGGCCTACGGAGCCAGCTTCCTGTTGGCCAAGACCGAGGACATCACCCAGGAGGTCCACGACGAGGAGTACTGGTTCCAGTCCGGGCTTCATTGGGGCGAAGCCCTGGGCGCCGATGTCTCCAGTTCCTCACTCGGCTACCGCTACTTCGACGAAGGCGAGGGGGATTACTCCTACGAGGACCTGGACGGCGAGACGACCATCGTGGCGCTGGCGGTCAACTGGGCCCGGGACAACGGGATGCTGCACGCGAACTCGATGGGCAACGACGGTCCCGGCGACGGGACGCTGATCTCGGCGGCCGACTCGGACGGCATCCTGGCCAGCGGCGCGGTGAAGGCCGACGGTGATCTGGCCCACTTCTCCTCCTGGGGGCCGACCTACGACGGGCGCACGAAACCCGAGGTGTGCGCCCTGGGTTACTACACCTACGCCGCCGACGCCGATGACACCGACACCTACAGCTACGCCTCCGGGACCAGCCTCTCCTGCCCCCTGGTGGGCGGGGTGCTGGCGCTCCTCTGCGAGATCAACCCCTACGCCACCGTGGCCGAGATCCGCCAGGCCATCCTAGACACGGCCACCAACGCCGACGACCCAAACAACCAGTACGGCTGGGGGATCGTCCAGGCCTACGACGCCGCCTTGGATCTGCACATGGACATCTTCGCCTGGGATTGTGCCGGGGCCGAGCGCACCGAGGACGGGGCTCTTCTCACCTGGGAAATAACCACCGATCACGATTTGGTCGCGGTTAACATCTACCGGCTGATCGAGCCCGCCTCCGGGTCGTCTTACGCCTCGGCCCATCTCATGCGCTCGGAGACGGCATTCGCCGGGGGGACCCTGGGGCCCGGCTATCGTCCCGACACGGAGGGCTGGACGCTGCTGAACGAGTCGCCGTTACCCGGTTCCGAAACAGGCGTCTATATGGACACCGGCGTTCCCGGCGCGGCCTGCTACTACCGCTTCGAGGTCTTCGACGCCGAGGGTCGCCGCCACCTCTCGCCCCAGGTCCGTCTGCCGTCGGTTGGCGAGATTCCCACCGGACGCGAGACCCGGCTCTACGCTTGCTATCCCAACCCGGCGCGCAGCCGCGTCACCTTCAGCTTCGAGCTGGCGGAAATCGGTCCCGTCGAGCTGGCGATCTACTACCTGGCGGGCAGAAAGGTTGCCACGCTGATCTCCGCCGAGCTTATCGCCGGGCGGCACGAGATCGTCTGGGAAGCGGACGTGCCCGCCGGGGTCTACCTCTACCAACTC
>DAOVLG010000209.1 GCA_030631385.1 Candidatus Coatesiibacteriota bacterium
AAGGACCGTTGAAGGTCCACGGACCCCGTGGGCTTAAATCCATGACCGGTCACCTCCTCCAACTCCTCTGGGGGGCGACCGAAGGGAAACTTCTGGGAGAAATACGCACCGACTACGACGGCGAGGTCGCCTTCGGGAGGGACCTGGACGGATTTTAACCCGTGGAGGTTCGATGCTGGTCCGCCAAGTAGCAGATGTTACACAAAACGACGTCGAGATGGAGGGCGCCGAGAAGGTCCGCATCCGCTGGCTGATCGCCGAGGAGGACGGAGCGCCAAACTTCGCCATGCGCGAGTTCTGTGTGGCCCCCGGCGGCCATACACCTTACCACGCCCACGACTGGGAGCACGAGGTTTACGTAATCGCCGGCACCGGCATGGTGGTGGGCGAAAATGGGGAAAACCCCCTGGAACCGGGAACCGTCGTATTCATCCCCGGCGGCGAGATGCACAACTTCAGGAACACCGGTGACGAGGCGCTGCGCTTCCTCTGCCTTGTCCCCCATCAGCCGGTGTGAGGATGGGAATGCTGACCGGCATCCACTTTCTGTTGACCTATACCTGCAACTGGGAGTGCGACCACTGCTTCCTCTTCTGCGGACCCCGGGCCGAGGGCACCTTCACCCTGGCCCAGATCCGGCGGATACTGGAAGATGCAAAGAAAATCCCGACGCTGGAATGGGTTTATTTCGAGGGAGGCGAGCCCACCCTCTTTTATCCGATTCTGGTGGAGGGGGTGAGGATCGCCCGTGAAAAGGGTTTCCGGACGGGGATCGTCACCAACGCCTACTGGGCCACCTGCGTGGAGGACGCCAAGCTGTGGCTCAAACCGTTTGCCGAGCTGGGTCTGGAGGACCTCTCCCTGAGCGATGACGAGTTCCACTCCGAGGCTGAACAGACCCCGGCGCAACGCGCCCGCATCGCCGCCGAGGAGCTGGGTATGCCCACCGGTACGATCTGCATCGAGCGGCCCACCGTGGAGCGGACCGGTGAGAAGGGAGCGCCGGTGGTGGGCGGCGGAGGGATGTTGCGCGGCCGGGCGGTGGAGAAATTAACCGAGGGGCTGTCAACCCGTCCAGCCGAAGAGCTGACAACCTGCCCCTACGAGGACCTGGAGAGCCCTGGAAGGGTCCATCTGGACCCCTTCGGCCACGTCCATCTCTGCCAGGGCCTCTCCATGGGAAATTTGTGGAAAAAGCCGCTCTCGGAATTGGACGGGACCTACGACGCAGCCGAACATCCGATCTGCGGCCCCCTGATCCAAGGCGGTCCCCTGGCCTTGGCCCGTGAGTACGAGATTGATGTAGGTACACGATTCGTTGACGAGTGCCACTACTGCTACCTGGTGCGCAAGGCTCTGCGCGAACGGTTCCCCGCGTATCTGGCGCCGCCCTTGGTGTATGGATTGGAAGAGGAATCAATGGAACCAGAGGGGTGAAACATGCCGACGATTACAGTCGAAGGACCGTTTCTGGAGATCGAGAAGAAGCGCCTGCTGGTCAAGGCCCTCTACGACGCGGCTTATGCCGTGTACGGCATCGAGCACATCAACGTCCTGATCCGGGAGAACCCGCCGGAGAACGTGGGGGTGCACGGCGAACTCCTGGTTGACCGGAAGAAGGGCGCCAGCCGGTTGAAGAAGAAGTTTTAGGGAATCGGGCGGGTCCTCGAAAGAGCCGCAACCCTGTTCCACCCAAGGGTGCGCCGTTCCCGACCTAACTCGACGGGCGGCGCTGTAGAGAGCGCGCTTCAACCATAGGTTGAACGGATGATCGGGACCAACGTCAGCTCGGGCTCGCCCTACTCGAATTTCCCGCCGGCTTGGTTCGGGCGCGCCGGATCGGACGAATAATCGCCGTGGCCCCCACCGCCCCCGAAGCCCTCGCCGCACACCCGGGCGACGCCTACCGCCAGGCGCTGCGTTGTCTGGAGATGGGCGAAAAAGCCTTATCAGCTGGGAGTGCGGCGGGAGAACCTTATCCGCACCCGGGTGTAGGAGACCGATGTAACACGCTGGCGGGAGGCGGCCCGGGCCCACGGAGAGCACTTCGGTAAAATTCGTCCGGTGAGCACCTTATCAGGTGAGCCGACTCCTGGCGAAGGAGTGGCTGGTGGAGATCGAGGCCGACGCCGTCCTGGAGGTGTAGCAATGAGAATCACCATAGTCTACGACAACCAGACCCGGCGGGATGACCTGCGAGCCGACTGGGGCTTTGCCTGCCTCGTCGAGGCCTTCGGGAGACGGATCCTCTTCGACGCCGGCGCCAAGGGGCACATCCTCCTGGGCAACATGGAGAAGCTGGGCATCGCCCCGGCGTCGGTTGACACGGTCTTCATCTCCCACGGCCACTGGGATCACACCGGCGGGTTGACGGACCTTCTCCGCCGAAACACCGACGTCAAGCTGTACGTCCCGGCCTCGTGGCGTGATTACCCCGAGGCCGAAGAGGTGATCCGGGTCGCAGACCCGCTCGAGATCGGCGACGGCATCCGTTCAACCGGGGAACTCGAGAGCGTGGAACAGTCGCTTTTAATCGAGATGGAGGGTGGCGTGGCGGTGATCGTCGGCTGCTCCCATTCCGGGGTGGTCAACATCCTCCGGGCGGCGGAGTCCGCCGGCAAGCCCAGGGCCCTCATCGGGGGCCTGCACCGATTCAACCAGTTCGACGTCCTCGCCGGGCTCGGGCTGATCTGCGCCACCCACTGCACCGCCCATAAAGACGAGATCCAGCGCCGTTATCCCGACACCTGGACCGACGGCGGCGCCGGGCAAATCATCGAGCTTCCCGACGGATAGGAAAGAATCAATTATCTACTTCTTACTTTAAACCCAAGACATTGGGGAGGAGATAAATTGTCTCCTCCCCTCATCCTACATACCGCTTTATCCATAATTTCGCCCGCTTTCGCGGTCCTTCTTCTTCCGTCTTATTCTGCTTACCAACCAGCGCGTGATCCCGGCTATTACCAGGATGGCGAGGCCAGCAATTATTTGGTTCATTATATCACCAAACATTATCATCACCCCCTCGCCCACCTGCCCACCACTCTGTTGTAGTTTTTTAATAATTTTATTCATCCAGTGTTACCTCGAAGTGGGTTCAATTTCTCTAAGCTCCATTATAACACACCGTATTTAAACCCCCTCATTTTGGAGGGTTAATCAATTATCTCATCTAATTTACAAAAAAAAGACTTCCTGGCAAGCGGTTTTTCGGTGCTGGAGGCGTTGTCGAACTCCCCGACGGATAGGGGAGAACGCAGAGGGTAAAATGCGGTCCCGAGGGCGGCCGTTCCGTTTTTTGAACACGACCCTTCAGACCCCCTCTCAGGCTGGTGTATAATCTATCCACCGAACACAAACAAAACGCTGGAGAATGCTTCGAAGACTGACCGTTATCCCTCTCTTACCGGCCCTCGCCGCGGCGGGTATCACCCTTACCACCACCGCCGTGTGGGAGTCCGAGGATTTAATTGACGGACATTATCCGTACTCCACCGGCTGCGACTGGGCCGACGTTGACGGCGACGGGCTCATAGACCTGGTCGTCTCCAACGGCAACGACATGCGCCTCGAGTACTGCGCGGTATACTTCAACACGCCGCAGGGTCTCGATGCAAGCCCCGCCTGGTTCGGCGAGCCGCTGGAGTACCACGGACACCTGGAGTGCTGCGATTTCGACGCCGACGGCGACGTGGACCTGGGGGTGACGCTCCTGGGCGGCGGCTACCCTGACTGGACCTACGGGCACGACGCGGTCTACCTCAACCGGAACGGCGCCCTGGAGACCTCACCCTCCTGGCTCGGCGAGCCGGCCCACAACTCCTTCGGCATCACCTGGGGCGACTTCGACGGCGACGGCGATGCGGACCTGGCCGTGGCCGGGGGCGTGGACTACGTTCACCGCGAAGAGCCGCTGCGCATCTACGAGAACGTGGCGGGTAAGTTGAACCCGGTCCCGGCCTGGGAGTCGGAGAAGCACACCACCTGGACGGACATCCTCTTCGGCGACTTCGATAATGACGGCTACCTGGACCTGGCGGCCGCCGCCGAGCACGATTCCAACGCCATCTTCTTCGGTACGGGGGACGGCCTCCCGGCGACACCGGGCTGGGAGGACTCCCCGGAGTGGGACACGATCAAGATCGCCGCCGGGGACTCCAACCGCGACGGCTGGCTGGACCTCGTTTTAGCCAACAACAACCAGATCGGCGAGGGGCAGGTGGACGTCATCCACCTCTCCGACGGCGGCCCCTTCGACGCCGAACCTGACTGGGTGTCCACCCACGCCGAGATGAGTTCCTACGCGGCCCTGGCCGACCTGGACGCCGACGGAGACCTGGATGCATTGGTGGGTAACTGGAACGCCCCCAACAAAGTGTGGCTCAATGACGGCAACGGCAGCTTCACTGACAGTGGCCAAAACCTGGGTGATTTCTGGTGTTTTGCCCTGGATTTGGGTGATTTGGAT
>DAOVLG010000471.1 GCA_030631385.1 Candidatus Coatesiibacteriota bacterium
GGCGGTTTCGGCAGCACCAAGAACCTGTCCGACTACGCCTTCAAGGGCGCCGAAACCACCCCGGACCCCCTCGTCTCGGCCGCGGTCAAGGCTATGCACGCCGCGGGTAAGCCGGTGGGCGCCATCTGCATCACCCCCGCCGTGGTGGCCAGCATCTTCAAAGGCACGGGCGTCTCGCCCAGGCTGACCATCGGCACCGATCCCGGCACCGCCGCCGATATCGAGGCCATGGGCTCCAAACACGTCGAGTGCCCGGCCACCGATTGCGTGGTGGACGAGGAAAACAGGATAGTCACCACCCCGGCTTACATGAGCGCCTCCCACATCGGCGAGGTCTACGAGGGCATACGTAAGCTGGTGAACGAGGTGCTCAAGCGAGCATGAAGGGGGTTTGAATAGGGACTATCACCCGATTCGTGGACCGCTTTTCGAGAGTATCCCGCGGGTATTAAAGGGGTGTTTTGTTTGTTGCGGTGGCTTAATCGGAACGACCGGAAGTTAGGTGTGAATCCGCTGTAACGTGTGACTGTAAGCGTTCTGGCCATTGGTGTAAAAGCCGGGTCCAGTACGATGTTGACCCAGATTACCTCGCTATGCACCCCTCGTCGCGCCGTTCGGGCGAGTTCACCCGCCCCTCGCCGGCGGTGGCACAGTTTTTGCGCAAATGAACCTTGGAGAAGTCCACCGAGCCTCGTTGTGCAAAAACCTGTGCCACCGCCTCAGCAGTTGGGGCAACGGCGAGTGTCCACCAGTTGAAACTCGTAGTTATTGCCGCATGTCCTCATTAGCTTTAGGGACAAAATTACGTACCGTTACGGTATACGGCAGCGTACCAGGTCAATCGGTGAGCCCTGAGGGTAAAATTAGCGGGGGCGTCGCCTCCCTCCCCTTTTCTTGAGGAGTGGCAAGATGTACCTCTACGGGCCGGTACCCAGCCGCCGCCTCGGGGTGTCCCTGGGCCTCGACGTCGTGCCGCGCAAGACGTGCACACTGAACTGCGTCTACTGTCAGCTCGGCCCGACCGCTCATCCGAGCGTCGAGCGGCGCCGCTTCTTCGATCCGAAAGACTTCTTCACCGAGCTGAGGGAAAGGAAACCCGACCTGCCCGCCGTGGATTTCGCCACCTTCTCCGGCTCCGGCGAACCCACCCTCAACGCCGACCTGGGCGAGCTGATCGCCGGCGTGAAGAGGATCCTGGATTGTCCGGTCTGCGTCATCACCAACGGCACCCTGACACCCGACCCGGCCGTGCGGAAAGACCTCCTTGGCGCCGATTTGATCCTTCCCAGCCTGGACGCCGCCTCCCAGGCGGTTTTCGAGCGCGTCAACCGACCGGATCACGGACTGAGGATCGAGAAGATAATCGCCGGTTTGGCAACCCTAAAAGGAGAATTCTCCGGTGAGTTCCACCTGGAGATCCTCCTGGTCGCGGGGATCAACGACTCCGGAGAGGAGTTGGACAGGCTGCACGCGGCGGTCGAACGCATCGGTCCTGACGAGGTGCACCTGAACACGGTGGTCCGTCCGCCGGCGGAGGACTTCGCCAAATCCGTGTCCGCGGAACGTCTATGCGAGATAGCCGACAGCTTCGGGCCACGGGCCAGGGTAATCGCCGATTACGTCGGTCCCGTCACCCGGGCCCGGCTCCTCGACCTGGAGGATGAGATAGTGGGGTACCTGCTGCGCCGCCCGGCGCGGGCCGCCGACCTCGCCGCCATGCTGGGCCGGAGCGAGCAGGAGGTGAAGGGCGCTCTTAAAGATATGGTTAC
>DAOVLG010000457.1 GCA_030631385.1 Candidatus Coatesiibacteriota bacterium
ACCTGGTTAAAAATCTTTCGGGGGAGTACCGAGCGGTGAGCGCCGGGGAAAACGTCTGGCTCTTCCCCCTCTTTGGTGAGCTGATCGGCTACCGGCCGGGGACGAACATCCTCCGCTGCCCGGTTGAATTGATGACCGCCGACGGCGAGGTGACCCTGGAACTCGTGGCGGAGGTGGAGCTGAACCCGGACGTCGCCCCGGAGCTCCACCGCTTCCTGGGCGGAGACATAGAGATCGGTCTCGGTGAGCTGGCCGACCGTTTTCTGGCTGAAAAGGCGGGCGGGTTTACAACCGCGGAGCTCTGGTGGGGGCGTCGAAACGAGTTCAGGGGCATCGCGAAGCAGATACTCACCGAGGCGCTGACCGATGGGGCGCCCGGGCTCACGGTTGGTAATATCTACATACCGGCTATCCTCGAAGGGGCTCCGGAACCCATCGGAGAGCGCCGTTTGGTCATCCTCGGCATTGACGCCCTGGACGACGAGCTGCTCACCGACTTCATCGCCGAGGGCTGGCTGCCCAATTTCGAAAATCTCCTCGAAAGCGGCTACTACTCCGTTCTGCGCTCCGAGGCGCCCTACTTCTCCCCGGTGATCTGGACCACCATCGCCACGGGGCTTCCTCCCCGGGAGCACGGACTGACCGATTTCACCCTCCCCACTCCGGAGGGTGATCGTCGTCCAATCACCGCCGGGGACCGTTTAGCACCCACGTTTTGGGAGATCGCCGCCGGGGAGGGACCGCCGCCGATCACGGTCAACTGGTACGCCTCCTGGCCGGCGCGGGAGATACCGGTCGGGGTGACGCTGACCAGTTACGCCTGGGAGCCCCGTTTCACCCGGGTGTACAAGCCCATCACCGATTTCGAGAAGCTTCCCTACCGCACGTGGCCCGAGGGGATCATGGAGGAGGTGGACACCGCCATTGCCCACCGGCCGTACATCGGTGAGGATGACTACCCCGAAGGGTGGCGCCTGGAAACGGTGGAGCGCCAGAGCGGCAACCCCCTGGTCCACTACCTCACCCGGGACGCCCTCACCGCCAACGCCCTGCTACACCTGATGGACACGCGGGACTGGCGGGTGGCGGCCTGTTACGTCGAGGCGGCCGACGTCGCGTGCCATCTCCTCTGGCCCGCCCACGCCCTCTGGTGGGAACGCTACCGCGGGGACCCGGCCCTCGTACCGCCCCGGACCCCCGAATACCTGAAAGCGGCCGCGGAGAACGGATGGGACACGATTATCCGGGACTTCTACGTCTGGGCGGACAGGTTAATCGGCGCCGTTCTCCAAGAGCTCGAACCCGGCGACGTCCTCATCGTTCTATCCGACCACGGCTTCGCCAGCCTCTACCCCCCGGCGGACACACCGGTCGGCGGAGGCGAGGTACAGCGGATGTCCTACTGGCACGATGCCACCGGGGTGCTGATCATGTACGGGAGAGGGATCAAACAGGGCGAGACAGGGGCGGAGGCCGGTGTCTACGACATCTGCCCCACCATCCTGGCCCTGCTGGGGATACCACCCGCCGAGGACATGCCCGGCCGGGTCCTCACCGAGGCCCTGGAGCCGATCGTGGTTGCGTTATTGGAGGATGGACCTCTCATGCAAACCGTTCCATCCTACGGTCGCGAGAAGCCGCGGGGGGCACCCGAGCTAACGGCGGAGCTTTCCAAAACCGAGCTGGAGCGCCTCCGCGCCATCGGCTACCTGCAGTAAGGTAAAACTCAAATACAAGGCATCACCGTCAGTAAACGGACCGATAAGAAGGTATGAGTCTTGAGTCCTTTCGTAGGGCGGGGTTTCCTAACCCCGCCGCCAGCGCAGGGCGCTGGACCAACGCAGCGCGTTGGATCGCAGACCCGCGAGGA
>DAOVLG010000048.1 GCA_030631385.1 Candidatus Coatesiibacteriota bacterium
AATACACCTGGGAAGTGGTGAATTCATCGGGTTATGCGCTGGCGTCTGGAATATACATCTACCTCCTTCAGGTACCGGAGGGGGGAACCACCACGGGTAAATTGGCGCTCATCCGTTAAAAAAGTGTTTACAAGTCCGGGAACAGGTGCTATGATTCCCCCGCCCTGCCCGCATTTGGGCTATGGGTAACGATAAAGGGTGGCCCAGGGCCATTCTAAGAGAAGGAGGGGACATCCCTCCACTGTGCGGCGCCTACAGTGCGCTATAGAGAAAGCAGGTTCGAGAGTGAAGTTGTTCGTAGGAAGTTTGAGCTGGGACACCACCGACCAGACGCTCCGCGAGGCGTTCGAGCGCTTCGGTGAGATAGTCGAGGCTAAGGTAATCACCGAGCGTGATACCGGTCGTTCCCGGGGCTTTGGCTTTGTGACTTTTGCGGAGGATGAGGCGGGTAAAAGCGCCATCTCCGAGATGGACGGTTCCGAGCTTGACGGTCGGACCATCCGTGTGGACGAGGCGCGGGAGAGAAGGCCCCGCGACGCCAGATCCGACCGCTTCTAAGCCCACAAGACCAAATCGAACCGGGGAGAGGCTCTGCCTCTCCCCTTTTTTGACTCCTTGAATATTTTATGCTAATAAAACTATGCATCTCATTTGAGAGGATGTGAATCATGGCACCTCGGGACAAAGGCCCTGACCTTCACGATGTCGTAGATACACTTGCAACTATCGCCGACGTGATAGCCCCAGGTAACATAGTAAGCCCTGTCTGTCGGGCGATCAATGACTGGGATAGGCATCGAGAAGAAGAGGAATAAAGAAACATTGTCTGGGACTGGGAATTGGGGCTCCTGGCCGCCCGAATCGAGCTGGGGGCTTTCTTCTTCCTCGACCCGCCCTATCTGGGCACCGACCAGAAGGGCTACCGGACGGCTGACTTCACCGGCCAGGACGCCGAGCGCTACATCCCGGCTGGCTGGATAGTAGAAGAGGCCAAGGAGGCTCACTCCATTTACGTCGGAAATCCGTCGGTGGCCCAGATGTAATACTCCGTCCCGTGCTCGGTGACGTAGTCTGGGGGGATGGTCGCCGAGTAGTCGTTGCCGGATTTGGTCATCACCACGTAGGTGAAATTGGCATCCCCGGCCATGCGATAGTACAACCTCGCACCGATGATGCCCTGAGTGTCGGTTATCTCGGCCTCGATGGGAATCGAAGAGTTGATGGGGGCCGTGGTGACCGGGGTATGAACGATAATCGGAGGTGACGGGTCTGAGCCGTAAGCTACACTTATATCCTTGAGCACCGGTGACGTGCTCACGTTCTCGGTTAACATCTTTACCTTGTACTGAAAGTATCTGTCGGTATCGTCAAAGATGTCGTTCAGATCGAAGTACGAGTCGGTGATGTCCTGGGACCAGTTCCCCATGTTGTCCGGGTTGTCGCTGGAGCGGACCTGGACGGAAAGGGTCGTCTGGAGTGGATCCACCGAGTTCCAGAACAGAGCCCCCCAGTCCAGGTCGTCGGCGCCTTTGTCGAGGATGGAATAGGTCAGCTCGCCGTAATTCGAGTATTTAACGGTTTGCCACCAGGCGATTTCACCCAGTTCGGTGGCCGCCGAGACGGTGTCGAGCAGGCCGTTTCCGCTGACGTCAATCCCGCTGCAGGGGCCCGCGCCCGTGAAGGAATGCTCGATGGTGTGACCGCTCCAGCTCAGCCCGTCGCCGTCTTTGTTCTCGAACCAACAGACCACGTTGTCGCCGTCGCCGCCCAGGGGAAGTCGGTGGTAATCTTGGTCTCCGTCCAGGTGTCAGGTGTACCCCCGTTGTTCTCCCACCAGATTACATCGCCCTCCCAGTGGGAACATCCCGCGAGGTCAAGATCTTCGTCACGGTCCATGTCTGCGGCGAAGACCGCCCGTGGACCGCCTAAACCGGACATGCCGTACTGTAGTTTGTACATCGTCCAGGAGGACCCGTCTCCGTCGTTCAGCCAGACGCGGAACTCGTCGCCGGACAGGTCGGCCCCCGCAATATCGAGGTCTCAGTCATCGAAGAAGCCCGCTACGTCTAACCAGTTCGGGCGGTTCAGTGTGTAGTGTACATTATGACTTTTCTAGGACTCGCCGTTACCATCGGCGTTTTCCCACCAGACGATGGCGCCGGCGCCGACCAGCACCAGCACGGCGTCCAGGTCGTCGTCGTTATCGAGGTCGGCCAGCCACACGTAGTGGGGATTGCTCCCACTCCCGCCGTCTCCGATGTAGTACGATTCCCAGGTTGTGCCGTCCCCGGCCGTGTTCTCCCACCAGGTCAACCCGCTCTGCCCGTAAGCCGTGGTGATTACGTCGGCGTCCCCGTCCCCGTCAATGTCTCCGACGTGGAGGCTTTCCGGTTCGATAATCTCGGAGTCGATAACGTAACGATGCGGGTCAACGGTGTGGGTGAGATCCAGGGATATCTGCCCCGTAATACCCGTGTAGTTAATATCTTGTTGTTCGTAGAATTTGTTTCTCCAGTCACCCACGGGCCTCTCTTCCCCATCTCCACCCGTTCAATCGGTCTGGGTGGAGATCGTGGCCAGGACCGCTGTGGTACCTAAAAGTAGAATAAAAAGCAACTTTCGCATGTTCACCTCCAATCCATCAGCCGTTACTCGTTAGGGAGTCCGGGCCACTCGGGAAGGATGTCCCCATCTGCTCCCCCTTCTTCGCCGCTCAACAGCGCGATGGCTATACCGCCGCGGCGCCGCCCAGCGTCCACCAGAGCCAACCGATGCTGGAAGCCTCCTCGATACTGTTGACGTAGGTCCGACCGCCGATGTCCTTGGCCAGGTTCGAAAGCGCCGTGCCGGAGGCCCTGGTACGCTCCGTGGTGCTGGCGATGACGCTGCCCTCCTCCACATTGATCATGCGGACGGTGAGGACGTAGTTACCGTCGGAGCGGGTGACCGAACCGACGATCACCCTTTCTGCGGCAAGCACCCGACCGATCTCGATGGCGCACTCGATGTCGGTGCAGGTTAAAACCATCGCCTGCTCCTCCATGATCTCGGCCATGTACTCCCGTTCGAGAACCCAGAACCTTCCTTGCCGGATGATCTCGGTGGTGAGGTACTGGGTGGCGATGCTGGCGTCGGTTTCGCTGACGTCCCGGGCCTCGAGGGGGATGATTGCCAGACGTGGTTTAACGGATTCCACCGTCGCCGTGACCTGGGCGTGGGTGAATGTAACGATCAACAGGATCAGAATAAAGATCAGCTTGTGATTCATGTCACTCCTTTCAAAAGGTATTAAGTAACTATTAACGAAAATCGGTTCCCCCCTGGTGTCAAGATGATAAAAAACAGTCCGGTTCGGACTGTGAAAACAAGGGGTTTAAACCCCTTGTTAGAGAACCCGTTGGACCGGCGGCTAACCCGGGCCGCCCTTCTCCTGGGCGACCTGATCGCAGGTATCCCCCAGGTCCATCTTCTCGATATCGGGACAGGCGCCTTCCTTTTTGCAGCGGTAGTGGGCGATGGCGGCGCGGAGGGCGTCGGTGGCCAGGTTGGAGCAATGCAACTTGAGGTTTGGCAGACCGCCCAGAGCATTAGCGACGTCGTTCCGGCTGAGCTTCTCCGCCTCGTCAACCCTCAGACCGATGACCAGCTCGGTGGTGATGGAGCTGGTGGCTATGGCGGCGGCGCAACCGAAGGTCTTGAACTTGCAGTCCACGATGATCTCGTTCTCATCAACCTTGATGTGCATCTCCATAATGTCGCCGCAGGTGGGGTTGCCCACGCGGCCGACGCCGTCGGCGTCCTCGATCTCCCCCACGTTGCGCGGGTTCTGAAAGTGATCTATAACCTTTTCGGTGTAGGGTTCCATCCTCGATCCTCGTTTTTTTAACCGATTCACCGTCCAGGGACAGTATGCCACATTTTTCCTAAAACAACAATCTCCATGTGTTAGGTGGGTATATGTCCCCGACCTGGGTCTTGCGTTTTAACGAATCGTGGGATGGGACGGCCGGTATGGTTCATGTGCGTGCGGTAGGCTCAGCGTTCGATCGGCATCCGCTCCTCGCTCGAATTTTTCCAGGTAGCCCGACTGACCGGTGTGGCTGTGCCCTCGTTCGGAACGGCGTTCCCGGCCAACGTGGTACGACCGCTACAATCTCGGCAGGGAGTGCCTGATTTCGTAGCTGGTGACAAACCGCCGGTACCTGTCCCACTCGATGGTCTTGTTCGCGATGAATTTTCGGAAGATGTGGTCTCCCAAGGCTTCCCGCATGAGTTTACTCTTCTTAAAGACGTGTATGGCCTCGGAGAGGCTCTCGGGTAACTCCTCGATCCCCCGTTTGCGTTGCTCGGCGTCGTAGATGTTCTCCTCGATGGGATCGGGCAGATCGTAGGAGTTGTTCACCCCCGCCATGCCCATGGCCAGCATGGCCGAGAAGGCCAGGTACGGGTTGCAGGCGGCGTCGGGGCTGCGCAGCTCGATTCTCGCCGATTGCGGGGTTTTATAATGGGGGACCCTGACCAGGGCCGAGCGGTTTTTGTGTCCCCAAACGATGTAACAGGGCGCCTCGTAGCCCGGAACCAGGCGCTTGTAGGAGTTGACCCATTGGTTCAGAACCAGGGTCGCCTCCCGTATGTGGGCTAAAATTCCCGCCGTGTATTTCAGGGCGAAGTCGCTCAGGTTCAGACCGGGTAACGGCGAGGGGCTCTCCTCTTCTTCGGCGAAAAAGATGTTTCTGCCGTCCCGAGACAGGGACTGGTGGACGTGCATTCCGTTGCCGTTCTCATCGTTTAGCGGCTTGGGCATGAAGGTCGCATAGATGCCGTTCATCCGGGCGACCTCTTTGATGATCAGTTTTACCAGCATGACCGTGTCGGCCATGGTCAGGGCGCCAGAGTAGCGGAGGTCAATCTCGTACTGGCTGGGACCCACCTCGTGGTGGTTCAACTCGCCCCTGATATCGAGCCCCTCGCTGCCGAGCATCATCAGGGTCTTGTCGCAGACGAAGGCGGTTTTTGAGATCAAACTCGCGTCGTGGTAGCCGCCGTGGTCCAGGGGCTCGGGATCCATCTCGCCCTTCACGTAGAAGAACTCCAGCTCCGGACCAACATAAAAGGTTAAGTCTTCCGCTCTTATTTTCTCCAGGTTCGATTTGAGAACGTACCTGGGGTCACCGGCGAAGGGCGAACCGTCGGGCGTGAATAGATCGCAGAAGACCAGGGCGTACTTCAGTTCATGGTTGCCGAACTCGGCCGGGAGGACCTTGAAGGTCTCCAGGTCTGGAACCGCCGCGAGGTCGCTCTCGTTGATGCGGGCGAAGCCCTCGATCGAGGAGCCGTCCACGCCGATGCCTTCGCCGGTGGCCTTGTCCAGCTCGGCGGGCAGGATGTTGAAACCCTTGAGGTCGCCGATGATGTCGGTGAAACAGAGGCGGATGAGCTGAACACCCTTATCCTTGATCAAGGTTTTTATATCATGAACAGTTACCATGAATACTCCCTCCAGTATCCGTTAGGCAAGGGGTTTAACCCCCTTTTTTCTTAGGATTGTGGCTTAGCGGATGGGCCAAGTCAAGGGCTGTCGAAGCCGATGAGGCGGGCGTTTAGCAAAACCTCCTTCCGGTTTAAAATCCGTTGACAAACCATTGAAATCCCGTTACGATGCACGCGTTTCCAGACCATTTCAACCCAACAAAAGAGGAGGGTAGCTTCATGTACGATAAGAAGGCGGATCTGGCGGGACCGGGCATCAGCACCTATGAGGAGGTGGAGAAGATCCTTCCCAACGATTACCAGCCCCTGCTGCCCCCGAAGGATCGGATGAAGGCCCTCTTCGCGATCAAGAGCTACATCGAGGAGAACCTGTGCAAGGAGCTGAACCTCTTCATGACCCAGGTTCCCCTCATCGTGGACCGGGAAAGCGGCGTGAACGACTCCCTGGACCGCGACGGCTTCCGCACGCCCATCGAGTTCAACTGCGGCCTCGGCCTGAAGACCCCCATCCACGCCCAGGTGGTGCAGGCTGCGACCAAGTGGAAGCGGATGGCTCTCAAGGGGTTCGACTGCAAGGCCGGCGAGGGCATCTGCACCGACATGAAGGCCGTCCGCAAGGACTACTTCCTCGACCACGACCACAGCTCCTACGTGGACCAGTGGGATTGGGAAAAGGTGATCACCCCGAAGGACCGCACCCTGGATTACCTGAAGGACACGGTCAGGAAGATCTGGAAGGTCATCTACGGGGCCGGCAAGCTGGTACAGGAAATGTACCCGGCGCTGAAGTCCGATAAGTACCCCGATTTCTCCGAGGAACTCAAATTCCTCCATGCCGAGGAAATCCTCGAGCGCTATCCGGACCTGCCGCGCAAGCAGCGGGAGACCAAGATCATCCAGGACTACCCGGCAATATTCATCATCGGCATCGGCTGGACCCTGGAGGACGGTTATCCCCACGAGATGCGGGCCGCCGATTACGACGACTGGGTGACCGAGACCGTATCCGAGGACGGCCGGCCCATGCACGGCCTCAACGGCGACATCCTGGTCTGGAACCCGGTTACCAAGCGCCGCCACGAGCTGACCTCCATGGGCATCCGCGTCACCAAGGAGTTGCTGAAGGTGCAGCTCAAGATGACGGGGCAGGAAGACTTCCTCGATCTGCCCTACCACCAGGCGATCCTCAACGACGAGATTCCCCTGTGCATCGGCGGCGGGATCGGCCAGTCCCGGACCTACATGTACCTGTTGCGCACGGCGCACCTGGGCGAGGTCAGCGTCACCGTCTGGCCCAAGGCCCTCAAGGACATCTGCTCGGTGAGAAACATCCACTGCCTGGAGTAGCGTTGTAAAAACACCAAAAAGGCGGGTTTGACCCGCCTTTTCTTTTACCATCTTGTTATTCGCTAGTAGGTACGACCCGACATCTTTTTATCAACAACACAATTTGATTTTCGAAACGACGGCGTAGGGACCGATCTTTAGGTCGGCCCGCCATATAAGTGAGGGGTGAATGTAGAGCGGGGCTTCTACGCCCCGCCGCTTTAATTACGCGGTCGCCCGCAGAGGGGCGACCCTACATCGCCCAGTCGCCGTACAAACGGGACCGCCCCACATCTTTCAACTACAAAAAATGCACGCCGTTACCAGTCCTTAACAAACAGCTTATCCCTTTAAAAGAAAACCACGCTAAACACCGCATGGCCTGCGAAGAGTACAACAACTTCTTAATATCCAAACATTTAAACTGACCGAAAAATACGCCAATCAGCTCTCGATCAGCTCCACGTTGGCCCGGGGGAGGATCACCTCGCGGCCGTCCTCCAGCTCGGCCTTCAATATCCGCACCTTGGTCTCCGATTCAAGTTGTGTCAGCTCAACGGGTAACTCGGTAACCTTGCCCAACAGGCCGAAGTAGGGCTCGCGGATGCAGCGGATGGGGGTTCCCTTGACAAGTTCCCCGGCCTCCTTCCTCTCGGCTTTCTCGGTCCTCTTCACGCCTTCGGCGTGGGGGACGATCAGCTCGGGGCGGATGACCCCGGCGCGTATCTGGGTGGCGCCGTTGATGCTGGCGATCCTGCCCTCCGCGCTCTTCAACAGATCGAAGGTTCCATGGGCCATTCGCATCTTGCCGAAGCCCTCGGTGATTATCAGGGTAATCCCTTTATCTTCGTGACCGGTGATGGCCACGCCCAGATCGTAGCCGAGGAAATCTTTCAGGTCGCTGTCGTCGAATCCCCCGGCGACCACTCCCACGGCGTCCACCTCGATCGCTTTTTCAAGGACGGCGTTCGAGACCCAATCACCGCCGATGACGATCTTGTCCTTACAATCCGGGGTGATCAGCTCGGGGGTCAGGGTTTGATCCGGACTCTCGACTACCATGTGGATCTCACCGTGGGCCTCGCCGCCGACGCCGAAGATTCCCTGGATGAACATGCCCCGGGTCTCGATCACCACCCCCTCCTCGGGAATGATCCGGGCGACGGTCCCATTGATATAGGCGTTTATCTGGACCGGATGTGGCGGCTCCCGAAGCATTAGTTGACCCGTAATGGTCGAGATGCTCTCCACCGTCCCCTTGACCGGGGCGGGGAGCTCGGTCTTAAACAGACCAAAAAGGCCCTTGTTTGCGGCGATTATCTGGTCCTGTTCGACCTCGTCCCCCTCCTCGACCATGAGGACGTCCTGGACGTCGGAGGGAGGGAGGGAGAACTTATTGGCGATGTTGAGGCTCTCGATGTTTCCGGGGAGGAAGGTCCGCGCAACGATGTCCAGGGCACCCACGCGCTTGCCCTTTTCGACGAGGATCTCCCCCTTGAGCGGGAGCTTGCGTTCCTTGACGATGATGGTGTCGTCGGTGACCTTCAGTCCGGGTGTGTAGGCGTGTCCCACGGTGATCCTCCGGAGTTATCTCAAGAGTATTAACTTTTCGAAGTCGGGTAACAGTCGAGGGCCTTCTGCCATTCCTGGAGCTTCTCGACCCGGGTGGCATCGTCCTTGGGTAGGAGGAAGGGCCGGCGTCCGCGTCCATCGAGAATCAGGCCCGAAAGCCCGCCGGCGACCTTCCGCTCAACGACCTTGCCCGGACCGGCGCCGAAGTCGGCCTTCCCACGGGGGATTGCCCGCACGGTGGCGTTGGGCTCCTCCGCCCAAGGAAGTGGGATCGTCTGCAGGGAACCGAACCGCATCTCCACCGCCTCGGTGCGACCGTCGGAGAAGCCGATCTCGATGTCGGCGACGGGCTCGTCCATCTTGGCCTGGACAACCGGGGCGATACAGGTTCCCAGATGGATCAGACAGTCGCGGATGAAGACGTCGGTGGCCGCCTTCTCGTTCACCTTCGACAGCACGCCGAGCTGGGGCATCATGAATATCGAGTCCACGGCGAGCTGGGTGATCCCCTCGGGGAGGAAGGCGTCTATGAGCATCATGGCGGCCTGGGCGCGGCGCGGGGCGTGTGAAAGGACGCCGCCCGAGCCGACCAGGATATCCAGG
>DAOVLG010000528.1 GCA_030631385.1 Candidatus Coatesiibacteriota bacterium
GGAAGGCGGCCCGGCGCTCGATCATCTCCGTACGCAGCTCGCCGGTCATCCAATCCGAGTAGACGATCTCGCTCCTGCGCTGGGCGGCGTCGGTGTAGGTGTAGTTTACGCGGAAGGGACCGTGTTTGAATCCCACGGTCGCGCCGAGAACGGTCTGCTCATCCACGTTCTGCGGGGCCCAAAAAAGACCGGTCTCGTCGGGCTGCCAGGCGATCATGTCGCTGGTCTCGCGGTAGAAGACGTCGCCGGAGAGTGTCAGTTCGAGGGGGCTTTCCCAGGCGACCCCCAGGTCCACCTCCCAGGCCTCCTCGGGCCTCAGGTCCTCGTTGCCGCCGGTGGGCCAGTAGAGGTCGTTCAGGGTGGGCGGGCGGAAGGCGGTGCCCCCGGATAGGTAGAGCTGGACGGTGTCCAGGCCCGCTGCGAGGGTGCCCTTGCCGGTGAAGTGGATGCCGTGGGCGCCGTGGCTGTCCACCCGGCCGCAGGCGTTCACCGAGAGGTCGCCGAAGACGGCCTGGGCCTCCAACCAACCGCCGATGTTGTCGAGCTCGGGGTCCCACTCCGTGGTGGTGGTGTCACCGGGATCGTCGGGTTCGACCGGGTCGGAGCTCCAGACGGTCGAGTCGGTGTGCGCGTCAAACCGACTTAGATGATAGTCCACCCCGACCTCGAACTCAACGGGATCGAAGAGGGAGAACCGGCTCCAGGCCGAGCCGTAGTAGGTGGTCGTCACGAACTCGCTTTCGTCCTCGGTCAGGTATCCGAAGCGGTAGCGGGTGAAGTGGTCCAGGGTGTGCTCGCGCCAGCCGAGGTCGGCGTGCAGGAGTACCGAGCCGAGGCGCCCGTGGTAGTTGAGGGTGGCGCTTTGGGTGTCATCGGACTGGTTGTCGTAGAGGCTGGTCGCCTCCTCGTCGCCGAACTCCGGGGTGGAGCCCTCGGCGGGACGGGGACCCGGCAGCCCCTGCTCCTTAGTCCAGAATGTGTAGTTGGCCCGGATCGTGTGCTCCCGCAGGTTGACCTCCGCACCGGCGCGGAAGCCCATGTCCTCGGTGACCGAGTTCCCGCGCCAGCCGTCGTGCTCGTTCAGCCAGCCCCGCAGGGAAAGGGTAACCGCCTGCTCGAACTTGTTCCCGAGGGCGAGTGAGTAGCGTTGCTCGCCGGCCGAGCCCAGGCCCAGGGTGAGCTCGTTGTTCGCCAAAGGTCCGACCTTGGTCACCAGATTGATGACCCCGCCCAC
>DAOVLG010000314.1 GCA_030631385.1 Candidatus Coatesiibacteriota bacterium
CCTCCGTCGAGAGCGGCGTCTACTTCTACAAGCTCGATACTGACGAAAACAGCGCAACCCGGCGATTGGTCCTCGTTCGCTAAGCTGAAATTGATGAAGAGAAGGGGTCGGAAACGGCCCCTTTCTTTATGTACGCCAGCGAAAGTCGTATAATGTCAGCAGATAAAGATCAGACGGAGGTTTCTCCCAACATGGACCCGAAACCGATCTACATCGCCGGCGAATGGGTGGCCGGCGAGGCGGAGCCGATCACGGTGACCAATCCGTACACCAACGGTGAGATCGCCCTCATCGGCGCCGCATCGGAGAAACAGGTGAAGAGAGCCTGCCAGGCGGCTAAAAACGCCTTCGAGGAGTACAGCCGCTGGCCGGGCCACCGGAGGGCCGAGGTCGTATCCGGCCTCCGTGACGGCGTCAGGGTGAGAGAAGAGGAGTTGGGACAAATCCTCGTCGCCCAGTGCGGCAAACCGGTAATCCTGGCGCGGGGGGAGGTGGAGCGTTGCCTCGAGACGTTGACCCTGGCGGCCGAGTGCCTCCACTGGATGAGCGGCCACGAGGTGCCCCTGGACTCATCACCCGTGGGCGAGGGGATGCTGGGTCTGGCGCGGAGGGTCCCCCTCGGGCCCATCGCCGCCATCACCCCCTTCAACTTCCCGCTGAATCTCACCGCCCACAAGCTCGGACCCGCCCTGGCGGTGGGCTGCACCGTGGTCCACAAACCGGCCTCGGTCACGCCGCTGGACGCCTTCGTCCTGGCCGAGATTCTAGACGGGTTGGATCTGCACCCGGGAACCTACAATCTGGTACCGGGTCGGGGGGCCGAGGTGGGCGAGCCCTTATGCGCCTCGGAGGAACTGCGGGCGATCACCTTCACCGGCTCGGGCGAGGTGGGGCGTTGGCTGACCACCCGGGCCGGGCTGAAGAAGCTGACCATGGAGCTGGGCTCCACCGCCGCGGCCATCTTCGCCGCCGACGCCGACCTGGATTTCGCCATCCCGCGTCTGGTCAAAGGCGCCTTCGGCTTCGCCGGCCAGAGCTGCATCAGCCTCCAGCGGGTGTTCATCGAACGAAGCATCTTCGATGAGTTCTGCGACCGCTTCACCGAAGAGACGGAGAAGATCGGTGTGGGCGACCCGGCCGAGGCCGATGTGCTGGTTGGTCCAATGATCACCACCGCCGAGGCGGACCGGGCTCTTAGATGGATCGAGGAGGCCAGGGCGGGGGGTGCATTAGTATTAACGGGAGGAACACGCGAGGGGAACGTGATATTTCCGACGGTCCTTACCGGCGTCAAGCTGGAGATGAAGGTGGTCGAGCGCGAGGTCTTCGCCCCGGTGGTCAGCCTGATCCCCTACGATGAGTTAGATGAGGCCATCGCCTGGACCAACCGCAACGACTACGGCCTGAACCTCTCCATATTCACCAGGGACATACACGCGGCGCTGAGGGCGGCGGACGAACTTGAGGCCGGGACGGTGCTGGTTAACGAATCACCCACCTGGCGCGCCGACATCATGCCCTACGGCGGCGTCAAGGGCTCCGGCATCGGCCGCGAGGGCACGCGCTACGTGTTCGAGGAGCTCACCGAGCCCAAGCTCATCGCAATCCGACGTCGCTAATAAAGGGCGACCGCCGGGCCACCCCCCTTACGGAAAAAAAGATAAATTACTCCCCCGCCGGCTCCCCAAGCAACTCAGCCACCAGCTCGTTGACCAACCTCGGATCGGCCTTGCCCCGGGTGGCCTTCATCACCTGACCCACGAAGAATTTTTTCAACTGGACCTTCCCCGCCAAGTACGCCTCGCGCTCGGCGGGGTGCTCGGCGATAACGCCCTCGACGATCCCACGTATCTCATCCCTGTCGGAGATCTTACCCAAGCCGTGCTTTTCCACGATTTCCGCCGGTCTTCCCTCGCCCCGGTATACCCTCTCGAACACCTCCTTGGCCGCCTTTCCGCTGATCTTCCCACCTTCGACTAATCCAGTGAGCTCGGCCAGTTGATCGGGTGGTAGGGGGCAATCGCCGAAACCTCCTCCATCTTCCTTCAGCAGCGCCGCCAGGTCGCCGTTGACCCAGTTGGCGGCCGGTTTATGGGGTGCTCCGGCCTCCACCACCGACTCGAAGTAGCGCAGCCTGTCCCTCTCCGCCACCAGGACCCAGGCGTCGTACCCCGAAAGACCCGCCCCGTGCAGACGCTCGCGGGCCTGTTGGGGCAGCTCCGGCAGCTCCCCCCGTATCCGTTCCACCCATTCCGACGGTAGCCGCAGCGGCGGGATGTCGGGCTCGGGGAAGTAGCGGTAGTCCATCGCCCCCTCCTTCACCCGACCGGGGAGGGTAACCCCCCGACGGTCGTCCCAGTGCCGCGTCTCCTGGATCACCTGCTCACCAGTCAGCAAGATTTCCGTCTGGCGTCGGGTCTCGAACTCCAACGCCGCTTTGACCGCCTTTAAGGAGTTGAGATTCTTCACCTCCACCTTGGTCCCCAGCTTCGTTGAATCCGCGGGGGCCATGGAGATATTCGTGTCCACCCGGAGCGAGCCCTCCTCCATGCTGCAGGAAGAGACGTCCAGGTACTCCAGGGTGTTCCTCAACGCCAGGAGGTAGGAGTGGGCTATCTCAGGACTGGGGATGCAGGGCTCGGTGACGATCTCGACGAGCGGCACCCCGGCGCGGTTGAAGTCAATCAGGGTGTTTCCGCTCTCATCGTGGACGGCCTTGGCGGTGTCCTCCTCCACGTGCACCCGGCTTATCTTGACACAGGCGTCGGCCTCCTCGCCGTAGCGCTCGCCGGGGAAGCGGAACTCTCCCGAGTGGCCGATGGGTACCGGGTGCTGGCTGATCTGATACCCCTTGGGCAGATCGGGGTAAAAGTAGTTCTTCCGGTCGAATTGGGTCCTCTCGACGATCCGACACCCCAGGGCCAGGGCGACGCGGATCGCCCGGTCGAAGACGCCGCGGTTGGGAACGGGCAGCGCTCCGGGCTGACCGGTGCAGACCGGGC
>DAOVLG010000154.1 GCA_030631385.1 Candidatus Coatesiibacteriota bacterium
GCTCCGGGCCCCCGGGAGCCTTGTGCCCCTCTCCCTTCGGGGAGGAACCCTCGGCTGTAGAGCCGGGGGTTTTTTGTGGATTTTCCTTCTTTCCTTTCGTGCCCCATCTCGCGTACAATGTGACCGATGGTAGAGCATCAACCAACCTCCCCGCGGCGGGCCCACCTTGCCTGTGCAGGGCGGCTCTACCATCCCCGTCGCGGGGTTGTTTTATCTGGAGGAGCCATGCCCCGAATCCTGAATAAGGTCGTCCGGGAGGAATGCGCGAATCTCGTTCGCGGGGAGTGCCTGGGATTGGACGTGTGGAATGTTCGATTTCGAGACCCGGGGCCCTGCGGAATCCTGGCGAACAAACCATGCGGATATTTTCGGGAGGTTCTGATCCCGACGGCGAAAGTCCGGGGTGAATACGCAGAGGTCCTCCGGGCCTACCGGAAACTGGATGAACGAATGGAGGGCGAGGACATCCGGCGATGCGAATGCGGGAAGGAACTACTGCCCCGAAAACGTCTTTGCGAGCGTTGCGCCCGGGGGAAAAGGATGAAGTCCTATCGGGAGCAGAAACAGCGCGAGAGGCAACAGGCTGTCCTACAATCCGGCGATTTCCTTGATCCGCAACCCTTTACGGTGCAAGACGATACGGAAGGGGAAAACGGCGAAACTCGGGTTTAGGTCCTACCCTACCGACCTCCCTTGAAACCCCCTTAACTGTAGGACATCGGCCCCCCGCGCCCCCCATGGGCGTGATTTCCCCCCCCATACTGTCCGAAAAACCGGACACCCCGCCTTCTGGCTATAACTCTATATGGCCCATGAGGATAAAAAACTATATAATTTTATATAAAGGGCTTCCCTCGGCCCTATAATTGCGTATAATAATATATAGAATGAACGAAAGAAAACACAACGCGAAGGAGGCAACGATGACCACGAACCGGATAGTATGCGACAGATGCGGGCATGATGGAGAGACGTACTGGACCTGTTGTGGCGGCCCCGGGGACGGGTCATCCGGCGGGACCTGCCAGCATAACGACGCAGAGCGGATCTGCGAGAAGTGCTGGGATGCCGCGGAAAAGCGCGGCGAACTATCGACGGCGTAATACCGCCAACGGGCGCGAAGGAGGCAACGATGAACGTCATGAGCATCAACCGGGTGGTCCTGACCGGAAATCTCAGCAACGACGTGGAGCCCACCGACGACCAGGTGGGGCTCTATGCGGACCGCCTTCAGGAGGCCCTGGAATCCGCGTTTCCCGGAGCGGAGGTGGATATCACGGTACAAAACGCCTCGGGATCGGCGCCGTACCAGCCCATCGTCGCCGACGACGAGGATGCGGTCCGGGAGGAGGTGGAGAACATCGAGGAGGAGGTGTGGGGCCGGTGGTTAAGGGACATTGCCTAACCCGCCCCCAGGGGGGCATCGAGGAGAGTCGAAAGGAGGACCAGATGGGATCATGGAAAGTTGTAAAATTCGGGAACGGATTCGCAGTCCAGACGCCAGATCCATCCCCGGAAGAGACGGGGACGTATAACGTCCCAGGTCAACTCATCTGCCGGCAGGACAAGGCCGGAATCTACGGATCGGAATTGTCCGAAGAGGAGGCCCACATCATCTCGGCGGTGCTGGAGATGTACGACGCGCTCAAGCAGGTCAAGCCCATGGCCAAGACTCTGATAGATGAGCACGGGACAGGCAAGGGCCCCGCCACCAATTGGGGGATCGTCAACGACTGTCTTTGTACTGTCGCTAAGGCCATCGCCAAGGCCGAAGGGAGGAAATCGTGAAAGAAGTCTCCAGATTCGTGGCGGAGGACGGGAAGGAGTTCTCGGTTAAGGAAGAAGCCCTGCGTTGGGATGAGCGAATCATCCAGGCCCGGGCCGCGACGGAAGCCTTTCGCGAGGGGGCCACGTTCCTCGAGGCGGTCGAGAGATCGGAGTGGGCCAAGATCGATGGGGAGGAGCACCGGGAAATCTTGAACCGGATCACGAGGGACACGAAACTCATCATCTCATACCTCCAAGGCCGCGACACTCCAGGCTACAAGGTGACCCGGTTCGATACCGACGGGTCCATTGGGGTCTACGGCGATGCCGGGTCCTGGTCGGGCCCCTACGGTTCGAGCCTGGGCCTGTTCTCTATCATCATCTACGCGAAGGAGACCTTCGCCGAAGCGGAGAGGAGGAAGCCGTGAGCGAGACGCCCTGCGGTCTGGTTCTACCGGACGACCTCTCGGGCTTCGTCGAGTTCATGGTGGAAACCCAGGATTGGGACATCGAGACCATCATCTATTTCCTTGGGAAACCCTGGAAGTGGGAGCCCGAATACACCGCTTGGAAGGGAAGCCAGAAATGAGTGAGGAATATCCACTTTTCCCAACGCTCTCTGAGGCGGGGGCCGAAGAGGCCCAAGCCCTCGTGGAGCAGTTCAAGGTTCAACTCAAGAAGGCCGCAGAGGAAGTCCTCAGCAACCTCTACACGGACGTTGCGGCGCACATCGAAAGCGACTCGTGGACGAACTACCGGAACGACATGATGGACGGGTTCAAGAACTACGAGAACAGCCTCGTCCAGGGGGAGCACGATTTCAAGGAGATTCGGCAGGCGATCCTCAAATTGCATCGGGAGGAGATCATCGCCGACCTCAACCAAGACATGGTGAAGGAAATCGAGGACCTGAAAGAACAGATCGAACGATTGCAGGAACTGCCCAGAGGATATTAGCTGAGGAGAGGCCAGAAGAAGATTAAGAAATAATATAATTTTAGATGGCTTGTCTAATAATCGGCACTATAATAATGAACATCTCATTTGATTGGAAAGCCATGGATATTGCAAAGTTCTTCAAGCGGCTCGACGACGCGAGGAAAAAGCGCGGGCACTCCATCAGGGAGGCCTGCGAGGAAATCGGGATCTCCCGCCCGACGTGGTACGTCTGGGCAGACGGGAAGATTACGGGAAGGAAAGGAATCGGAGAGCTGCAGCAGAAGGCGGCCGAGGCCTACATCGCAAAGACAAAATGATGCCCATTATTGAGAAACAACGCGATACTTTCCGCAAGCCAAAGCGACGGGAACTCCTCGCGGAAGCTCTTTCCATGTGGGAGGAACCCTTCCCCGAGAGAGAGAAGCTGAAGCGGTGTCAACACGCGGGCATGGTGCCTCTTGAGGGGAAGGCGGCCCGTGAGGTCATTGGCCCCATGGTTCCACCGGAACGGTATGTGAGGACGCAGGACGACGAGGTGGTGGGCTCAGTATCTCCACGGGAGCGATACATCATGTGCCCCGATTGCGGGCTGATCATGAGCAACGAAGAGGAGTAATTTCAGGAGCGTTGGAATGGCTGAAATGAATCTCCATCAGAAACTCATCGAAGTACGGAAGGCCGTACCCTACCTCCAGAAAGAAAACGAGGGCTATCAATTCAAGTTTGTTTCTTCCTCTCAGACTCTCGGTGCCGTTCGTGGTGTGATGGATGACGTTGGGGTTCTACTCGTGCCGAGAGTGACGGGAATCGAGGTGAGGGATCACGCCACGAGCAAGGGAGGGCATGAATATTTCACTTGCCTTGTGATGGAATTCACTTGGGTCAATGCCGAGAATCCCGAGGACACGATCGTCTGTCCGTGGTATGGGCAGGGGCTGGACTCGGGAGAAAAGGGCGTGGGGAAGGCCATGACTTACGCCGAGAAGTTCTTCATTCTGAAGTTCTTCAACATCGCTACAGACCAGGATGACCCGGACGCATTCCAGGAAAAGAAACCGCCGCAGAAAAGGGGCCAGAAGAAGGTCGGCGGGACGACAGGAAAAACCGATCAGATGCTACGGGATGAAATTCGGGAAATGATTCTCAAGTATTCCGCTGGAGATGGGGATTTGGCGAAGGAAACGCTTCGTCTCATCACGGCATTCAAGGGGCAGGACGGGGAAATGGTAGAGGGAGTCTACTCGACTCAGGGAATGGCCAAATGGTCCCGTAAGCGGATTGAAATCGCACACCGCGAAACGATGGAATACTGTCTAAAAAAATAGAGGAGGAACGATGCCCAAGAAGAAGAAACCGGAAGAGGAACCCGAAGAGCAAGAAAAACGTCGCGCCAAGGTGGTGGACCTGGTATGGGACTGCCCCTACTGCGACAAGCCCTGCAGCGCAACCGTGGTCCGACAGACCATCACCCCCGCCGTTCCGGCCGAGACGGAACTGGTCGCGGTGGTGAAGAAGGACGACCAGAGGAAGCTGGACCTCGGGGGCGAGGAGGAAGGGAAAAGCGGCGCGGTCCGAGTCCGGGCCGAAAAGGTCAAGTAATCGGATTCGGAACGGGGGCGCGATTCCATGAAAGCTCTGGGGCCGCGCGGGTACGTAGACCCGACCCCGTTCCGTTTACGCGGCGTTGGTGTAAGCGTGAGGGACCAGTTCATGACGGGCCCTCCGGAAGCATACCAGGGACCTTGGGAGTTGAGACCCCATGCCCTGGAGAACCCGGTTCGATTCCGGGACGCCGCTTCAGATTTTGAAGGGGCACGACATGCCAGAGCTCAAGGAAATCGGTACCCACGGGATGATTGAGGAAACCCTCAAGCAGGGACCGGCTATCGTAGACCACGTGTCCCTGGACCCCAGAGTCCTGATCGTAGCCAAGGGGAACATCTCCACCCGGGATTGGGGGGCCTACGCCGCCGCCGTCCCCGGGGTAAACCACTCCAATGAGTGGCGGGACGTGCTCGGCTTTGGGTCGAAGATCCGGCGGGACGTGGCCGAGCTACTATTCCCCTGGTTCAAGGAACGGTTCACCTGGAGACGCTGATGCTCCCGAAGCCGGTGAAGCAGAAGAAGAAGCGGAGGGCCTTCCAGAAGTCCAGCTCCAAGAGCGCGGCCATGGAAAGAGCGGACCGTGCCTTCTCATACTTCATCCGCCAACGCGATGCGAACGAGGCCGGGGTCTGCAAGTGCATTTCCTGTAATTCCAACATCCACTGGACAGGGATAACCAACGGGCACTTCATCGGCCGATCGAACCAGAGGCTCCGGTACGACGAGGAAAACTGCGCGGCTCAATGCAGGGCTTGCAACACCATCGCCTGCGGGAAGTCCAACCGGGTCTTCCACTACCCGGGGTTGAAAAGGGCCGGGAGAAAAAAGATGAAGGACGTTAAGCGTAGACATGAGGAGGGCCTGGAGGCCCGTCACGGGCCAGGAATTGTGGACCAGCTTCGGGAACGGGGGAGGGAGCTCCAGAAGACCTCTCGGGCCCACTTCGACGAGATCACCCAGAAGTACCGGAAGATTTGCGAGGAGAACGGATGGTTGGTCGGATGAGAAAGGGGGGTTAGATGCTGAGATGGAGTACCCGACACGGTGGGGAACGCCACGTTCCCGCCATAGATGCCTTCCTCCGGGAGGTGATCGAAGTCTGCCAGAGGCACGGATTCAGCATCAGCCATGAGGACACGCAGGGCGGATTCCTGATACATAAATGGGACCGCAATACCGCCGATTGGCTCATGGCTGCGGCAGATGAACGGAGAGA